>CANNKD010000035.1 GCA_947505205.1 Bacteroidota bacterium
CGATTTCAGATTTATTAATCTGAATATCAATGCCTTTTATGACGTCAACTTTACCAAATGACTTGTGAATTCCGCTTGCCCGTATCATATTCCGAATTGTGAAGGCAAAAATAGGCAAAAAAGGGCTTTGGTAAATGCTTTATCAGCTGTATTGGCGTTGTCAATTCCATTCAGAAGATTTATTTTGTGCTAAAATGCAAAATCATTAGGCGACTTTGAGTTATTTTATAACTTTGTCATAAATTGATTACAAACTTATTTACTATGAATTTACACGAGTTTCAAGGGAAACAAATACTTAGTGGTTATGGTGTATCAGTGCCTTTTGGCATTGTTGCCATCAGTCGGGGAGAGGCAGTAGAAGCTGCAAAAGCGATTCAGTTAAAAACCGGATCGGATAAATGGGCAGTAAAAGCTCAGATTCATGCAGGAGGACGTGGCAAAGGCGGCGGAGTGAAAATTGCAAAGTCGTTGGCTGAAGTTGAACAATACGCCGTTGATATCTTAGGCATGATGCTTATCACACCTCAGACGAAGGCTGACGGTAAACTTGTGAGTAAATTATTGATAGAGCAAAACATTTATTACGCCGGACCATCCGATGTTAAAGAGTTTTATATGAGTATTTTACTCAATCGTGTTACCGGTCGCAATATGGTGATGTATTCTCCACGAGGTGGAATGGATATTGAAAAAGTTGCTGAAGAAACACCTGAACAGATTTATCATGAAGAAATTGATCCTGTTGTGGGCTTGCAAGGCTTTCAGGCGCGTCAAATCGCTTTTAACCTTGGATTATCAGGGACAGCTTTCAAAGAAATGGTGAAATTCGTGAACTCGCTTTACAATGCTTTCCTGGGTTGTGACGCAAGTATGTTCGAAATTAATCCGGTGATCAAAGCAGCTGATGACAGAATCTATGCAGCAGATGCTAAGGTAACGATTGATAATAATGCTTTGTATCGTCATCCTGAAATTGCAGCTATGCGCGACCTCACCGAGGAAGATCCAATTGAAGTGGAAGCAAGTAAATATGATCTGAATTTTGTGAAACTTGATGGAAATGTTGGTTGTATGGTAAACGGAGCCGGTTTGGCAATGGCTACCATGGACATGATTAAAATGTCGGGTGGCGATCCGGCCAATTTCCTGGATGTTGGTGGAACAGCCAATGCCAAACGTGTTGAAGAAGCTTTCCGTATCATTCTAAAAGATCCGAATGTGAAGGCAATCCTGGTAAATATCTTTGGTGGAATTGTACGTTGTGATCGTGTTGCCCAGGGTATTGTAGATGCGTACAACAATATAGGCGCCATCAATGTGCCGATTATTGTCCGTTTGCAAGGAACAAATGCTGCTGAAGGCAAGAAGTTGATCGACGAATCCGGATTAAAAGTGTTCTCAGCTATACAGCTGCAAGACGCAGCTCAGTTGGTAAATGAGGTATTGAGATAATCATTGGTTTATTCTGTTTTTAAAAGTGATTTGATTCTGAATCAATCTTCTCGTTTTATGGTTTTGTGATATTTGCAAAAGCGTGTCTGAAATGATAATTTGTCGTTTTTCAGAATTGCTTTATATACCTGTGATTCTGAAATACTTCTTTATTTCCCTTTTTTTTGAACCTATTTGCTATAGCATTTGAACTTTTGTGATTTCTTAATGTACCTTTGCTCAAAGTAATCATTGAATAAGCCTAATTTTGTAAAGAAAGCGAATACTTATTAGTGTCTATAATGCATCGCCGATTATTGTGTTGTTTTCACCAAAATGTATAGCGCACTTAAAGTCTGAAAATATGCAGTTTGAAATCAATAAAATAGAGGAATTGGAAGCGGTGGTGAGTGAAATGCTATTACTCACATCTCAATACAGGATTTTCACTTTTTATGGTTCGATGGGTGCCGGCAAAACCACCTTGATAAAACGATTCTGCCGCCGATTGAAGGTGACGGATGAAGTCAACAGCCCAACCTTCTCTATTATTAATGAATACGTTACACCCGAAAATGAGCAAATTTTCCATTTCGACTTCTATCGGATAAATAAACTCGAAGAGGCATTCGATATCGGTTACGAAAATTACTTTTACAGTGGAAATCTGTGCCTGATCGAATGGCCTGAAAAGATCGAGCAACTTTTGCCCGAAACGTTCGTAAAAGTGAATATCGAAACGGAATCATCTTCTGAGAAGAGAATAATTTCAATTGAAATTGTAAATCATTAACATCGATATTTCATGGAAGAAGGAATGCAAAACATGAGGTTTAATCCAGAAGGTAAATTACTTCCTCAGGAAGAAATGCTGGAAGTGAAAAACCGCAGTAGCAAATTATCTATTGGTATTCCCCGCGAAATTTCTGCTAACGAAAACCGTATCGCTCTTGTCCCCGATGCTGTTAAACTATTGGTTTCACATGGTCATCATGTTGTTGTTGAGGAAAATGCCGGTTTGAATGCGCATTTTACTGATTTAGAATATATTGAGGCTGGTGCTGAGCTTGTGAAAGACCATGCCGCTCCATTTTCAGCCGATATAGTTTTGAAGATTGCACCACCAGATCGTTCCGAAGTTGAAATGCTTGCCCGGCAGAAAGTCTTGTTTTCGGTTTTACAACTTCCAACCCGCGATAAAGATTATTTCAATCAGCTGATAGCGAAAAGAACAAATGCTGTTGCTTTTGAAAATATCCAGGATAAAACAGGTTCGCTGCCATTGGTTCGATCGATGAGTGAGATTATTGGAAATGCAGTCATGTTGGTTGCCGCAGAATATCTGTGTCATCCCGTCTTTGGAAAAGGTGTGATGTTAGGTGGTTTTACTGGTGTCACGCCAACTGAAGTTGTTGTAATCGGTGCCGGAACGGTGGCTGAATTTGCCATACGAACTGCAAATGGAATGGGAGCTTCAATTCGGGTTTTTGACAATTCGATGTATAAACTAAGGTTGTTGCAAAACAATCTTGGAATGAGGTTATCAACTTCAATCTTGGAGCCTGTTGTGCTTGCACAGGCATTAAAAACTGCAGATGTGGTTATTGCCGCAAAACATTCTCCTACAGGTGTTTCGCCTTGTTATATCAGTTCAGAAGTTGTTAAAACGATGAAAGCTGGTTCTATTATCATCGATGTCAGCATTGATCAGGGAGGTTGTTTTGAGTCTTCGAGACCAACATCACATTCAAATCCTGTATATCAGCAGTTTAATGTTACACATTATTGCGTACCAAATATAGCATCCAAGGTTCCTCGCACTGCCGCGTATTCTTTCAGCAACTTTTTTGCTCCTTTGCTCTTGGAAATTGGAGAGGCAGGAGGCCTCGAGAACCTGTTACGATTTAATTTACCTATGCGAAAAGGTGTTTATCTGTTTAATGGAAAGATCACCAATCAGCAAATCAGTAATTTGTATGATCTTCCTTTTCAGCACATCGATTTAATGATGGCTGCATATTATTAGAATCTCTGTATAATAAAAAGTTCAGGAATGTTTAAAAATGATCATTCTATCTTCATAGGCAAAGAAGCTTATGAAAAACTCCATCAATTGCTTGTGTCATATATTGATGATGGAAGACAGGTTTTTTTTCTGGTCGATGAAAATACGTATAAACTCTGTTTACCCATTCTAATTAACCAATGCAATCTTGGTGGATTTAACGTCATCATCATCGAAGTTCCTTCCGGAGAAAAATATAAAAGTCTAGAAACTGTGACTGGGATTTGGGAACAACTCACGATTGCCGGAGCTGATCGCAAGTCGATTCTGTTTAATTTGGGTGGCGGTATTATTTGCGATATGGGTGGATTTGCAGCTTCCTGTTACAATCGGGGAATAGATACCATTCATATTCCAACAACTTTATTATCAATGGTTGATGCGTCAGTGGGCGGAAAGACAGGGATCGATTTTAAAGCATATAAGAATCATATTGGTACATTTTATCAGCCAAAGGCCATCTTCATCTTCCCCGAATTACTTGAAGGTCTGCCTGAGCGACAGTTGAAAGCTGCACTGGCCGAAGTGATTAAGTATGGTTTTATTACTGATCCTGAGATGCTTGAGACCATGAGCAGTTTCATTTCAAATCCTGCTTTTTTCGAGCAATTGATTGAACCATGTATTAAATCAAAACTGGAAGTAACGACTGATGATCCATTAGAAGGAGGAAGACGTAAAATTCTTAATTTCGGTCATACAATCGGTCATGCTATCGAATCGTTTGCGCTGAGCAAAAAAATCGACTTACTTCATGGAGAGGCTGTAGCAGCCGGTTTGCTCTGTGAGTTATGGCTTTCTGTCAAATTCAAAGATCTGGATATTAGTATTTTAAATAATTATTTTGAATTCTATACGAAGTATTTTGATTTTCTCCCATTTGTTAAAGGAAATGAAGACGAAGTGTTACATAGAATGGCTTTTGATAAAAAAAACTCCGCCGGTCAATTATTATTCGTTTTAATCAGCGAACCCGGCAAGCCTATTTGGGATGTCCCGCTTACCGAAGAACAGGTTATGGAAAGTCTGACCTATTATAATTCATTGATATTGTGATCATTTCAAATTGAGTTAAACTCAATTGATTCATTTATTTCGTTTTAAAGCTTTTTTATTTGTTGCTTGTCCTCGTGTTGCCCGAATTTTCTAATTTTGCAATAAAACAGTCCTATGCTTGTCGATCTTTTCATCCCTTGTTTTATCGATCAATTCTATCCTGAAACGGGAATGAATATGGTAAAAGTGCTTCAAAAAGCCGGAATAGATGTTAATTACAATCCCGAACAGACATGTTGCGGTCAAATGGCTTTCAACAGCGGTTTTCGTGATGAGGCTAAACAATTGGGAAACAAGTTTTTAAAAGATTTTCCTGAAGATCGTCCCATCGTAAGTCCAACGGCTTCATGTACAGGTTATGTGCGCAATTACTTTCATGAACTTTTTCACAATACAGGCAATCACCTCGAATACAAAAGAGTAGTCAGAAATATGTTTGAAATAACAGATTTTCTGGTAAATCAAATTGGTTTCACCAATTTTGGAGCTGTTTTTCCACATAAAGTTACCTTTCATGACAGTTGTGCCGGCTTACGTGAATATGGTTTGAAGAATGAATCGCGTATTTTGCTTTCAAAAGTTCAAGGTTTGGAATTGGTTGAAATGCGTGATACGCACGTCTGTTGTGGTTTTGGTGGCACATTCTCCATCAAAAATGAGGCAATTTCAGTGGCTATGGCTCAGCAAAAAGTTGAAAATGCACTTGAAACAGGCGCTGAATATATTGTCTCAACCGATTTGTCGTGTTTGATGAACCAGAATGGTATCATCGAAAAGCAAAAAAATCCGATCAAAGTGATTCATATTGTTGATATTTTGGCTGCCGGTTGGGAGTTGTAATCACCATTTGTATTTCATAGTCAATTCTTAAAAACTTCTTTTTTGCAACTTTTGTTATTCGCTGTAAACCAAGTGATTAACATTTGTTTTTTTTATTTATGTAAATTATTATTGATAAAAAAAGTAACATATACTTGCTATTTAGTAATTTATACATTACATTTGTGAAATAAATTTAAATCAAAGTTGTATGAAAACAAATTATTTATTTCCAAATCAGTTTAAAAAAATCGGATGGATTATCATGATTCCATCGGCAATTCTTGGCTTTTTCGTCTTGTTTTTTGATTTTGAAATTACATTACTCGATTTGAAAGCCTTTACCATTTATTCAGAAGGAATGAGTTTCTTTAGTGGTAATCCAACAACGTTTTTTGGATTGATCAGTAACAATCTCACGAACGAAATTACTGGAATACTTTTTTTGATCGGTGCCATATTTACTGCATTTTCGAAGGAGGAATTTGAGGATGAATTTATTGTCAATCTCAGATTGGAATCTTTGTTGTGGGCAACCTACATCAACTACGCTATTTTAGTTTTATGTATCCTGTTTTTCTATGATCTTTCATTCTTGTATGTTCTGATTTTGAATATGTTTACGACACTTATTTTCTTTATCGTTAGGTTTAATTATAAATTATATCTGGCAAAAAAAAATATTGAAAAATGAAAAATAATTTGAAGGTAGAAAGAGCGATAAAGAACATCACACAAGAAGAATTATCACGGGAAATAGGCGTTTCAAGGCAGGCAATAAATTCTATTGAGTTGTGTAAATACGTGCCCTCCACAATCTTAGCTCTTAAATTGTCGAAGTTTTTTGGGAAAACGGTTAACGAAATTTTTACACTTGAAGAAGATGATTGAAGAATTAGTTTTGCCAATTCATCAACCTTTTAAAATCATCATTTAAAAGTACTTCCAGTTCTTCAAATGGGAAGAAAACATTTGTTTGCCCGAAAGCGTAGGGTGCAATTTCGTAGCTATTGTAATAAAAACCTATCCCGGCTGGTGTCAGGTAAATATTTTCATTCGGTTCAGCTTGCTTTACGAAGAATAAATCAAAGGGAAGGCTTGAATCCTGCGAAATTTTTAGAGATGTTTTAATCGAATTGGTTATCAAATTCGTCAGAATGCTATCTGTCTCTGATTTAAAGACATCTGATTTTTGTAATTGTTTGTTTGTTAAGCAATTAAAAATTCCGTATGCATTATTTTCCATTCCATGGGCGCCTCCGGTAAAAGCATAGATTGTGTTTTCGAGGCAAAATAAATTCGGACTATTATACAAGATTTGTGTAGATGAAATATAAAACCAATTGAATGACGCCCCATTTAAATCGTACATCGTTTTAAGTTTCAGGTAATCATTTAAAAACGTATCCCTCTTTGTTTCAATTAATTGTAAAGGATTAATAGCTGTATTTTCGATGCTGTCAGGTAAAATATTTAAAAATTTCAGTACCGTTTTTCTTATTTCTAACTTGGATTCAGTGTCAGGAATCAAAATGGACATTTCAAAAGAAGCCTCAGGAGAATCAGCATTGTTTAATAAGCTGACAGTTTTGTTGGTGTTTATCAATTGATAACGAAATTCTGTCGGCAAGTAAGATAAAGGTAAATTGATTGTATCAATCAATGAATCTGTTATTTGTATATAAAGAGATAATATGTCATTGGCAAAATTACCTGTTGCAAAATCGGTTTCCTCAGTAAATTTATGCAGTGTAAAAGTTGAATCTGCTGTCAATTTTCCAATAAACTCAATGCGCCGGGAAATACCGGCAGAATCATTTGGTAATAGTTTAAAATACAAATTTCCTGAAAGTTGACCTTCATGGTTTTGCATATAAATTTCGTAATCTGCTCGTTTGCTTTTTCCACTAAACTGACTATAACCATCAGATTGACAATAGGATGACGAAAACAGGCCGAAGGAAAGAAGGATTGAAAATGTACAAAATAATTTTGTTGTTTTTTTCATACCCGTCGAGAACGTAATTAAAGTTTTGAAACAAAAGTATAGCCCAATTCTTCTACGGTTTCCTTAACATTCTGCAAATCAATACTATTCCCTTTTATTTGAACAGTTTGGCTTGCTAAATCTGCTGCAACAGTTTCAATGTTTTCTATTTTTTTGAGGTTTTTTTCAACATTGGTTGTGCAATGATTACAGGTCATGCCGGAAACTTTGATTGTTATCAAATTATCAGCCATAGAAAATTGTGAAGGGTTCATCGTTGTAAGTTTATGTTTGACAAAGTATTTTTGATAATAACCATTAATAATCAATAATATGAGAACAATAGATGAAGCGTAAGTAAACCATTTGGGAATCATTTCTTCATGATTATGTTGCATCATCGAATGTTGGTGATCGAACCATTCGCGGGGTAAATAGTTCACAATCAGGCCAAAAATGATTGCGCCAAAAATGATTGTCCCCAAATAAATAAGTGTTGACTTTCGTCCGATTGTACGCCATAAAACAGTTATTGTCGCCGCATTGGTTGCGGGTCCGGCCATCAGGAATACCAGAATGGCACCCGGTGATAAACCTTTCATCAATAAAACAGCCGCAATGGGTACGGAAGCCGTTGCACACACATACATAGGGATGCTTGCCACCAACATCAAAAGCATTCCTGCAAAATCGTTGGTAATATATTCAGTAAAAAAGTTATCCGGTAAGATCACTGCAATCAAAGTTGCAATTAAAAGTCCAATAATCAGCCACTTAGATATGTCCTGAAGAAAATCTACATAGGCATATTTCAACATATAGCGTAGCGATTTTGGCACCGGAGCTTCGTCATCAACAATGGTATTGATCTCGCTTTCAGTTTTTGCAAAACTGAGATTGGTGATGATTCCACCCAAAAAACCGGTTATCAAGGCAACGAAAGGTCTAATAATCGTGAATGGAAGTCCAAGCATAGAATAAGTAACCAAAATCGAGTCAATTCCGGTTTGTGGTGTTGAAATCAGAAATGAAGTGGTTGAACCTTTTGAAGCACCATTTCTGTATAATGAAATTGCTGTTGGTAAAACGCCACACGAACACAAAGGCATCGGCACACCTAACAAACTTGCATTGAGCGAAGACCATGCATTCGATTTTCCCATATATTTGATTAACAATCTTTTAGGGAAGAAAACTTTCAATAATCCGGCAAAAAGAAAACCAAATAAAAGATAAGGGGCGACTTCGTTGGTGAGTTTTAATAGTTCGTATAAGAAGTTTGTAATGTAATTCATATTGAAAAATATTTACAAAATTAGGCTTTATTCTTTTAAACATCACTTACAAGTAAAATGTTCAAAATGTTCGTTGAGTTTCCAAATCAAAAGGCAATTTTTGTAATTTTGAACAAAATTTAATACTTTAAAAATGGCAACAATTACACTCAAAGGAAATGCTTTTCATACAGTAGGTGAACTTCCTGCAGTTGGATCACAATTAGCAGATTTTAAATTAGTTAAGACTGATTTAAGTTTGTTGCAAAATAGCGATTTAAAAGGAAAAAAAGTTGTTTATAATATTTTTCCAAGTCTGGATACCGATGTTTGCGCATCTTCAGTTCGGAAATTCAATACAACGGCTTCAACGCTTGAAAATACTGTAGTAGTTTGTGTTTCAATGGATTTACCTTTTGCACACAAACGTTTTTGCACAACTGAAGGCTTGGCGAATGTCGTATCGGCTTCCGATTTTCGTGGTGGAAATTTTGGTAAAGATTTTGGCCTCACCATTGCTGATGGTCCATTGATGGGTTTACTTTCAAGAGCGATCATTGTGGCTGACGAAAACGGGAAAGTTATTTATACAGAGCAGGTTCCGGAAATTGTTCAAGAGCCTGATTATGAGGCGGCTTTGAAGAGTTTGTAAGAAAATAAAATGACTGCTATTTTTGTGAATTGCATAAAACCATCTTGTTTCACCAACTGGTGAAACAAGATGGTTTTTAATGATCATTGATTTGCTTATGTATTATTTCATTCCCGCATAATTGTAGTCATCAATGGTAAAGGTGTATCGATAAAAGTACTCGTTTTTCTCTCTCTTGATAAGTTCACTTGTCCTAATAATATTGAATCTCGAAGTGTCTAAAATATCAAAGTTTGAGGTTCGTTCATCATTGAATGTAATAGTTATTGAGTCTGCGGATCTAATAATTCCATCTCTTGCAGAAACCCCTTCAATCTCAAATCTCTGGACAAGGCTGTCATTATTATTGATCGAATACTCTACTGTATATTTATTAGAAAATACAAAAATATTCACATCAAAGCTAGATTGATTCTCGTATGTTCTGTTTTCAAAGTAGGCTTTATCAATCTTTTTTTCACATGAAGATAAGAATACTGAATTACTGAAGAATCCAATAATCAAAAGTAGCGTCCAAATTATTTTCCGTTCCATTGTTGTATAGGTATTTAATGTTATTTTTCCATTGAGGCCAACCCTCCTGTCCAATTAAAGCATCCTCTATTTGTCTGATTGTGTAGCCATTAACTTGGTCATAATAGCTCCTGTATAATACTACCCATTCGTTATCTTTACTAAAGTAATAATATATAGAGGTTGTTGTTTTGCTCCCATCTATCATATCCTGTGCTACGCCGGTGTACCTATATCTGCTGTATTTATCAAATAAATTATAATCATACACCATATTAGTTAACACCCATTGAACCCCCCTTGCATACGATTCAGCATTGATATCACAACCATAGTTATAGCCATGTTGGTCCATATTCCAATGACTGGCATGCGCAATTTCATGCATTACTGTGCCGTATATTTCAGAAGATGGATGCTGAGGGTTGTAAATTTTAATTGCACTACCCAGACCTAAAAACCTACAAGGAGCGCAATGTTGCCCGTTATCAGCATTAGCTTCGTTATATGCCCTAATCGTAAGTTGGGTTTTCCAGAAAGTGTTTTGGGGAGGTCTGCGTAGTCCCTTAATGTCCTTATAGTAATAATGATGTGCCGCTTTAAAAATGGTTCCATAAAACTTTTGTACACCTATTGTATCATCGAGATTCCAATCGCCTTTTTTGTAAGGGCCATTATAAGTAGCAGTTCCTAACCATGAATCCCTTATTTCAAAATCGTATCTTTCCCACTTTATAGAATAATTTGCCTTGTATTTGAATGTTCCATCGCACTCGAAATGACCATCTCTATTTGTTATACCTGTATAAGTGGTCATAAGTCTGCGTGCTCTAACTTTCACACCTTCCAAAGGAATGGATTCGTTCTCATCTAAATCTTCATCCCTAAGCTTAATATTTCCTTTTGGTTGCCAGTGGTCGCCTCGCATTTCATCTCCCAAATTGTTTGTTAATCTTAAAGATTCATAAACCAATGAATCAATCAGGTTTTCATGACTTTGATACAGTATTTGATCCTCTTCCGGGATATAAAGATTTTCTAAAATTTGGTACGGAACATTCGGGAAAGAGTAATCAACTTTCACTGAGGCATATTGATAAGTTGGTTGTCCTTCGGGTACAGCTGGGTCGTGATAAGCTCCAGATCCTTCAATTTGCACGTAGTCTAATGGAAAGTCATATATATTAAGCGTGCTGTCAATTTTAAGTAATGAAAATTGTTCATCATCAATTGGCATAAACTTTATATAATAATGTGTAGGTTTGATGTTTAAGCTGTCTTCAGGAAAACTACTTTTAATGTTTGCATAAGCGATACTCATGTTAGTAACAGAATATGGATTGATTATTTGTGTTTCCTTTAAAATAGAAGTATTATCCGTATTTCCTTGTTTTGAAATTTCTTTTGATTCATACTTTTCGCAACTGATAAAAGTCAAAAGCATCATCAAAAATATTGAATATTTCGTGATATAATGCATAATATTAATTTTTGAATATTTTATTTTTTTTACTTAATCGCACAAATTCTTATTGCCACTTTCACCTTAGAAAAATGAAGAAAGTGGCAATTTTCGATCGAACTTATTCTTGCCCAACCAAAATATGTGTTTTGTTTTAATAAAACGAAGTGGATTGTAATTGATTTTTAGCGAAGAAAGTGGGGTACTCTCTCTCACTACAGCAACAATTGTCCCAGCTTTGGAAGGATTTTTTTAGAGTAATTTTTGAGGTAAGAAATGTTAAAAAGTATCACTTAATTAATTGTTTATTGCAAATATACATGAATTTTATTTCCAAATGCTTTTATCAAATAATATTATGGGATTGCGATTTTGGTAACTTTGTGCACCTAATCGTTATAGTTATCATATTGATTTTAAGTTTTTCTCATTTTTGAAGTGCTGAATTTAAGAGTCAATAAAATCCTTCTTGATGCAAAAAAGAAATTTTCAAGTATATGCTCCTTCAGTTCCAAAGCCTTATTTATTGTTAATTGCCGCTCTGGTTTGGTCAATCGCCTCCGGAATTTTGCTTTCGAAGGCGTTTGTTTATATGAATTTTGATCAGAAATATATTTTCATCTATTTGATAATGTGTGTTATAGGTGGAATCGTTTTTTATAAATTTTTGTTTTCAAAAATTGCCGACAAACATATCAAACGTTTGATCGAGCTTCCAAAAGAGAGATATTGCGCATTTTCATTTTTCACTTTCCGTAGCTATATTTTGATGACTTTGATGGTCTCGATGGGTGTGTTTTTACGAAAATCACACTTGGTCGAGCTTCCGAACTTAGCATTTCTTTATTTCACGATGGGAATACCGTTGGGGATTTCTGCTTTTCGGTTTTTAAAGGAAGGAATTTTAAGGTTTAATGCCTATAAGCAGATTTAATAACAGTAAAACAATATGTTAACTGTTTATCTTCCACTTTGCCTTGCATACGGAACCTGATTTTGTCTAGCGAAATTTCCTTGTAAAAATTTGAAATAACCTGCCACAGCAATCATGGCTGCATTATCGGTGCTGTAATTTAGTTTTGGAATGAAAATATCCCAGCCAAACTGGTTTGAAGCATTTTCCATTGCAATGCGCAATCCGGAATTCGCCGAAACACCGCCTGCAATAGCAACTCGCTTTATTCCGGTCTGTTCACTCGCGATGAGGAGTTTCTTCATCAAAATATTGACAATCGTAGCCTGAATGGAAGCGCATAAATCGAATTTATTCTTTTCGATAAAAAGCTCATCTTGTTTGAGTTGATCGCGAAGGAAATATAAAATACTTGTCTTCAGTCCACTAAAACTATAATCTAAATCAGGAATGCGCGGTTCAGAAAATTTGAATGCGTTTGGGTTTCCTTCTTTGGCAAACTTATCAATCATGGGCCCGCCAGGATAGGGCAAACTCATGATTTTTGCTGCTTTGTCGAAGGCTTCTCCGGCAGCATCATCAATTGTTTTACCGATGATTTCCATTTCGAAATAATCTGTAACTTTCACAATCTGAGTATGTCCACCTGAAACTGTCAAACATAAAAATGGAAATTCAGGAACCTTTTTATTTTGGTCATCCTGTAAAAAATGGGCAAGAATATGCGCCTGCATGTGGTCAACTTCAATCAAAGGAATATTGAGTGTAAGTGAAAGAGCTTTGGCAAAAGAAGCGCCGACAAGCAACGACCCTAAAAGCCCCGGACCACGTGTAAAAGCGATGGCTGAAAGATTATTTTTATCTATATTTGCTACTTGTAAAGCAGTATTTACGACAGGTATGATGTTTTGCTGGTGCGCCCTTGACGCTAATTCAGGAACGACCCCGCCATATTTCTCGTGAACTTGCTGATTTGCAATAACATTAGAGAGAACAAAGCTGTCTTTTAATACTGCTGCTGATGTGTCATCACACGATGATTCAATGCCAAGAATAAGTACGCTCATATTGATTTGAAAGGGACAAAGTTATCAAAAAAAAGCTAAGAGATATTGTACTTATTGTATTGATGGTGTTGTTAGCCATTCCGGTAAGTCTTTATACCGGCTCCCGCGATCCTTATATCCAGACATTTCTGGCTCGTTCGGCGGCCGGCTATCTTTCAAAAAAAATGCATACCAAAATTACCATTGCAGCTTTCTATTTCAACCTTGATTTATCATTGACGCTTAAAAAAGTGGTTGTTCATGACTTACGTGATAAGGAATTGGCTTCGATAGGCTATTTGAGGTTGAAGTTGAATGATTACAAAATTCACAAACATTTAAATGTCAAACAATTAGAACTCGAAAATGTATCTTTCAATTTGGTTTATTATGAGCATGAGCCAGATATGAATTTGCAGTTTCTGATCGATTTTTTTCAACCAACTTTGAATGCCAATGATTCAATTTTATATGTAGCTGATACAATTTCAGGTATTTATCCTGTTTTGGTTGACAGACTGAAAATTACCGATGGCGCATTTCGTTATTGGGATCAGGATTATGATTTTCCTGGTGAACCAGGTATGGATTATGGGCATTTGAATATTCAGGATATTCAGTTGGATGCACGCAATATTTCAATGTTTGGTGATTCGATAATTGGAAATATCAAACATTTGAGCGCAAGAGATACCTGCGGATTGATTCTGAAACACCTTTCGGCTGATGCAATTGTGTCTGGAACAACGACAATAGCAAATCATTTTGTTATCGAAACGCCAGAAACGAATTTACTTCTTGACTTAAAACTAAATTATAAAAATTATAGTGCATATTATGAGTTTATTGATTCAATAGAAATAAATGCAAATATTTATCCATCAATGCTTTATATGGCTGATTTGGGTTATTTTTCAACAGTAATGTTTGATATGACGAATCACCTGAATATTGCCGGAAAATTGCATGGTCGGGTGAATAATTTTGCAGCAACTGATCTTTCTGTTCAAACAGGTCAGCTAACAAATTTTAATGGTGACATCCAGATGCGCGGTTTGCCTGATTTTTATTCAACTTATATCGATTTGATTATTAATAATTTAGAGACTTCAATATACGATTTAGGCCGTTTTGCAATCCCAATTGAATCGCATTATCTTTATTTACCATCATTTCTCGATTCATTGGGAAATCCAAAAATCGAGGGTAAATTCGAAGGATATTACAGTGATTTTCTTGCAAAGGCAACCATTATAACTGACGTCGGTTCCGTCGTAACTGATTTGGAAATGCGTTCGGATACTGTGAGTAAATTAGTTAGTTACAAGGGTCGTTTGTTAACCAACGATTTAGATATTGGAAAATTTCTTGGTGAATCTTCTGGTCTTGGCAACCTAAATATGAATGTTCAATTGGAAGGAAAGGGTTTGAGTTCGCAGACTGTTGATTTAAATCTAAAAGGGAAAGTGGAGTCACTCGAATTTCTTAAAAATACTTTCCGTGATATTGATTTATCGGGCGACATGACCAAAAATACATTTAATGGAAAAGTGGTTATCAACGATGAGAAAGTAAAATTAGACTTTCTGGGAAAAGTGGATTTTTCAAACAAATTTCCAGATTTTGACTTTTCAGCAGATATACATAATGCTGATTTGTATCGACTTAACTTGCTAATGGCAGATACATTGATGCAATTATCATCTCATATCGAGGTAAATTTTACAGGTTTAAAATTGAACGATATCGAGGGCGGAGTGATCATTGACAACACAATATTTACCGATAGCCGTGGTAAATATTCAATGAAACACCTGAAGTTAATAACCACCAATGATTCATTATACAACAGAAAGCTTACCATCCTATCCGATTTTTTTGATTTCGAATTAGGTGGAATTGCTGATTATTCTAAACTTTACGGATCAGTCAGGCAGTTGGTAAATCACTATATTACGGTTGGCGACAAGCCTATTGGAAAGCTAAATATTGCAAATCAAGACTTTTTCTTCGATTGCATTTTAAAAAACACAGAAACATTAAGCCGGCTTTTTCTGCCTGAGCTTGAACTTTCTTCCGGAAGTAATTTCAGCGGTGTTTTCACCGAAAAAGACTGGATTTTAAATACAACCTTTAAATCAAACCTTGTATCAATTAATGGAATTAAATTAAACGGTTTTGAAATAAACACAAAATCAAACAGTAAAAAGGCAACAGTTCAATTGAGTCTGGGTGAAATTATATTTAGGAAAGGCACTTCAATTGATACAAATACATTAAGTATTGAGCGTCCAAAAATACAGGCTATCTTACAGAATGACAGTGTTTTGTTTAATTTGAGTTGGAAAGATTATTTAGAAAAATCTAAAAATCGAGGTAACATAAGTGCTGTTTTCTCCACTGATTCTTCCAATATCCGGCAGTTACAGATTACGAATTCTGACCTGGTAATTAATGATTCAACCTGGCTGATAAATAAATCCAATAAAGTTGTTTTTGATCAGGATTTTACACGCGTTAACAATCTTGAATTAACCTCAGGCAGGCAGGTTATCAGGCTTGACGGCAGGTTGCCATTTAACGATGCCGATTCGTTGGATGTTTATTTCGATGAGTGGAATATTTCCAACTTCGATCCACTTTTGAGAGGATCAGGTTTTAATATCGATGGCATTATTTCAGGCGATATTCAGTTTGCTAATCTGGTTCATCAACCCGCTTTCTTCTCAAACTTACATTTCAAAAATTTGACCTTAAACGATGAGAAATTGGGGGAAGCACGCATTTTAAGCAGCTGGAGCAATGCAGATCAATCTATTTATGTTAATTCTCAAATAATAAATATCGGAAATGTAAATACAAGTAGAATGTTGAATTTCAGTGGTTTCTACTATCCAATGAAGGAACTTGACAATTTTAATTTCGATATTTCGCTTGAAAATTTCCGATTGAAGATTTTAAAACCTTTTCTTGTTGGTGTTGTAAGTCGCATTGAAGGTCTGGCGTCGGGCGAATTTAAGTTAAAGGGTACCATAGAAAAACCAGCGCTTTCGGGCGATTTAAGTTTAACGCGCGCCGGATTTCTCATTGATTATTTGAATACCTTTTATTCGGTTCAGCATGATTTTAAAATCACACCAACTGAAATATTTATCGATAATGCTATGCTTTACGACACCCTTGGAAATAAAGCTATTGCCAGAGGGAAGATATCACACGATTACCTTTCAAACTTTAAATTCGATATTGATATCAAGGCAAACGATTTTTTAGCCTTGAATACCAACCAGCAAATGAATGATTTATTTTACGGATCGGCTATCGTAACCGGAGACGTAGGAATTAAGGGCTCGATAAACGATATTGGTTTTAATATTGTTGGCACCTCTCAAAAGGGAACCAATATGTTTATACCCATAAGCATGGCGGCGTCAGTGGGTGATAAAAACTATGTCACTTTTGTTAAACCGAAGGAGAAAATAGATTTGGAACAAGATAAGCCATTGATAATAAGTGAGGATGCTTATGATTTAACCCTCACAACCTATGTTACACCCGATGCGAATTTGAAAATATTTATGCCATATAATATGGGCGATTTGGCAGCGAAGGGTGCCGGAACCATCAGGTTATTTACGAATTCAATTGGTGATTTTACATTAATTGGTGATTATGTTGTGCAGAGCGGTCAATTTAACTTCGTGTTTGAAAATCTGTTGCGTAAAAAATTCGATCTGATGGAAGGTGGCCGGATTTCATGGACCGGAGATCCTTACGATGCTGAGATTGATATTCAAGGTCTTTATCGGACCAAAACCTCACTAAGCTCTTTGGGACTTGTCAGAGATACAACAACTACCATTGGAAACCGCGTGAATGTTGATTGTATAATTCATTTAACAGGGCAGTTATTCGAGCCAGACATCAAGTTCAGTATTCGCTTGCCTAATAGTGATCCGCAAACGCAACAAGATTTTTTCTCAGTAATAGATACAACAAATGAAGCTCTTGTTACACAGCAAGTTATATCCTTACTCGTTTTAGGTAGTTTTAGCAATACAGGAGCTTCAAATGTTTCGCTTAGTTCATCCTCAATCAATGTGATTTCAAATCAATTAAGCAGCTGGTTGTCGCAGATCAGTAAGGATTTCGATGTGGGTTTGAACTATAAACCCGGCGATAAATTAACGAGTAATGAACTTGAAGTCGCATTATCAACACAGTTGTTTAACGACCGGGTAATAATCGATGGTAATTTTGGAGTAATCGGAAATACTACTTCAAGTCAGGCGGCCAGCAATATAGTTGGTGATGTGGATATTGCCGTTAAAATTACAGATGATGGAAGATGGAGGGTAAAAGCGTACAACCGATCAAATGCAAACTCATCAAACTTCGTTACCGAATACGATAATTATTCAGCTTACACACAAGGAGTTGGTATTTTATATCGTAAAGAATTCGATAACCTGAAAGAACTTTTTCAACGAAAAAAAAACAGTCCAAAGAAAAATAAATAGATATTTTTACACATTGATTCATTCTAACATTTCTTAATCTATAAAACTATGAAACAATTAATTACAGCGATACTATTTACTTTTAGTATTGGTTTGGCTGCACAAATCTCTGTCACGAGTTCCGATATGCCTTCACCTGGCGATACCATACGAACGAGTATTTCTATTAATAGCAATGGTTACGATTTTAGTAGAACAGGGAGTGATTTTACCTGGAATTTCGATGGTTTGGAAACTATTTCTCAAACGGTTGATACTTTTTTGTCAATAACGCAAACACCCGTTTCATTCTGGCCATTCTTTATCACAAGTGCAAATTTGGCTACGAGGCAAAATGCTTCGAATATTCTTCCCGGACTTCCGGCTGTTGAAACCTATCGTTTTTACAACAATACCAATGGTTCTTTCAAGGATGCCGGATATGGTGTTATCCTGAGTGGAGTGCCAATTCCATTGAAATATGCCAACGCCGATATGATTTATACATTTCCGATGAATATGGGAACCACACATGAATCGTCTTCAGGACTTGAACTTTCTATTCCGGATATGGGCTATATCATGATCGATCGCAACAGAAGCAGTGTTGTAGATGGCTGGGGAAATTTAACCACACCTTATGGAACTTTCGAAGTGCTCCGATTGAAATCGACGGTTTCGGAATACGACAGTATTTATATCGATTCGCTGCAATTAGGCTTGCCATTACAGCGTAACTACATTGAATACCAGTGGATTGGAAAGAATTTCGGTACTCCATTGTTAGGTGTTACTGAGGATGAACTTTTTGGGACGACCATTGTTTTTATCGATTCTGTCCGTGGAATAAATGTTGGTATTCCTGAAAAAATCCTTGCTAAAAGTTTTACAGTTTACCCAAATCCGATTCAAGATTTTTTGAAGTTCCAATTAAATCTCGCTTCAGATTGTAATCTTTCCATCTCGTTTTACGATATGACAGGAAAATGTGTTTATCGTTCCGAAAATCAGAAATATTTCCTAAAATCAGGCGAATTTGTATTACGATTAAGTGAATTGTATTTACAAAAAGGTTTGTATTTAATTGTGGTAAATGCCAAAGATCAGGTTTATACAAGCAAATTCATTAAAGATTAGTGGCTGATCTATTGATATATAAAGCTTCTGCCGGTTCTGGAAAAACCTTTACCTTGGTGAAGGAATACCTGAAGATTGTGCTTCAGAGTCCAACAAATTATCGGAAAACGCTTGCAGTAACTTTTACAAATAAAGCTGCAAACGAAATGAAGCAACGTATCATCAAAGCATTAAGCGATTTAGCTGATCTTAACTGTGTGAGTGGAAGTACTATCGATTCACTCTTACCAATTTTGGTTCAGGAAATTGGTTTTAATGAACTGAAAATCAGGCAAAATGCCGCAAAAGTATTAACATCCGTTTTGCACAATTACAGCGATTTCGCCATTAGCACAATTGATGCGTTTGTGTTTAAAATCATCCGCACTTTCTCACGCGATCTAAAACTGCCATTTCAGTTTGAAGTGGAATTGGATGATCGTATCATAGCGCAGATGACGACTGATATCATGTTGCAGAATGTTGGTTATGATGCATTTATAACCAGTTCACTGATCGATTTTGCCAAATACAAAATTGATACCGACGAAAGTTGGAATATTGAACGTAGCTTGAAGATATTTGCCAAAAAACTCATGAAAGAAGAAGCATTCTTCCATATTAAAAATAATGCCGGAGCAAATGAGCAGTCGTTAAAAGCTTTTCAAAAGAAAATATTTGAATTCATCAATGGGTTTGAAAACGCATTAAAGGATTCTGCTATAAAGACATTAGCTCTTTTCGAAAAAAATGCGATCTCCGTTGAGTCCATCGTTGGTGGAAGCAAGGGAATACATACCTATTTTGTGAAACTTTCAAAGAAAGAGATCAAAGCTGCGGTAGATCTGAAAAGTCGGGAAAAATTACGAGAAAATAAAATTTGGAACAGCACTAAAGCTGCTAAAAATGAAAAAGATGCTATTGTGAGGATAACAGATGAACTCACATTGCATTTTAATTTTCAGAATGATTTGATTGATAAAGATTTTCCGACTTATATGCTCTATAAACTTCTTTCAAAAACGATTCATGAGTTTGCTTTAAGCATCCAAATGGCGGCGTTTATCGAAGAAATCAAAGAGGAGAACAACCTTGTGCATATTTCCGAATTCAATAAAAAGATTGCCGAAATTGTATTAAATTCTTCAGTTCCATATATTTACGAGCGCATTGGTGAGAAGTTTAATCATTATCTCATCGATGAATTTCAGGATACTTCAATCTTGCAATGGCAGAATTTCCTGCCCTTAATTTCGAACGCTCTTGCAAATAATTATGAAAACCTGATTGTTGGCGATGGAAAACAAGCTATTTATCGTTTCAAAGGCGGTGAAGTGGAACAATTTATGAACCTGCCAAAGATTTATAAAAAGCCTGAGAATGATGAATTTGATGATATTGAACATCAATTGATTCAAAGCTGTCGCACCGAGAATTTAAAAGAAAATTATCGGTCAGCTGCCGAAATAGTAAATTTTAACAATGAATTTTTTGGCTTTCTCCGTTCAAAACTGGAAGGATATCAGCCTATTTACGATGATTTAAACCAGGAGATCAGAAAGAAAGACCATGCAGGATATATCGAATTTCGTTTCTCAGAGCTGAAACAAGAAGAACTAAAGGAAGAATATCTTCAGTGGGTTTTAGAAATAGTGCTTATTCAGGAAGCAAGTGGTTTCCATTGGAGCGACATAGCAATCTTGGTTCGGGCGAATGACAATGGCGATCAAATTGCCCGATTTTTGTCAGCAAATAACATACCTGTCGTTTCTTCAGATTCGCTCTTGCTTTCATCAAATATAAAAGTGAAACTGATTTTATCAATTTTCAAAATTGTATTGAACCCGAAAAGTCGCATTTATTTGACAGAGATTTTGTATTATCATCATTGTTTGAATAAATCACAACAGATTGAAAATGTGTTTGATAATGAATTTTATTTACAAAATACCTTGCATTTCGATTCTCTTATTGCGATTATCGAGAATGCATTGAATTTGCCTGAGGAATCTCTAAACTTCGATTCACATTCATTTTTGAGTGTTTATGACATTACCGAATATCTCATTCGCTTGTTTGGCTTTGATGGAGAAGCGGATCCATATATTACTTTCCTGTTAGATTTAGTTCAGTCATTTCAGTCGAAAAATGGATCAGGCTTGCTCGATTTCATGGAATTTTGGGAAGAGAAGAAAGCAGATGCATCGGTAAAGATACCTGAGGATATGAATGCCGTGAAGATCATGTCGATTCACAAAGCCAAGGGACTTGAGTTTCCGGTGGTGGTTTTCCCTTTTGCACATAGTAGTAATAATGTCAGATTTACCCAAAAAGAGACCTGGGTTGATCTTTCTGAAGATAATTTTGAAACGATCAAAAGTGGTATTGTGTCCATAAACAAGGAGTTGGAGCAAACGCGCTTCGCCGCTTTGTATGTTGAGGAAGAAGAGAAAACGAAACTCGATTTGATGAATTTATTATATGTGGTTTTAACCCGTCCGACTTCGAGATTGTATATTTTGACTACAAAAGGGAATGATACTGACAAAATGAGATTTAAGCTGCAGTTGTTTTTTAAAGAGTTTTTGTGTTCGCAAAAAGCTTATAATGGGATTGATCCCGTTTTTTCGATTGGTGATGAAAGGCTCTCAGCCCGCGAAAAAACGGATGAAAAACCATATACTTTTCAGAATTTTACCTTTGTTTCGAGTGATTGGAAAGACAGTCTTCAGATTGCACCCGATTCCACTTCGTATTGGTTTACCACGGAGCGCGAAAAGAGCATTGAATGGGGGAAACTCATACATAAAATACTCTCTGAAGTAAAATATGCCGAAGATGCAAATGCCGTTTTTGAAAAGTATTTCGAGGATAGCACAATCGATAGCGCTGATCTGGAAAGACTTATCTCCAGTTTCAATCAAATTATAGCTCATCCGGCATTGAAAGATTGTTTCTCGCATCGTGCCAAAATTAAAAATGAAGTGGATATACTTACGGTGTCTGGATTGGTGTATCGTCCCGACAGGTTTGTTTCTTTCGATGATCATGCTGTTGTCATCGATTACAAAACCGGATCACCACACGAATCGCATCATTTTCAGGTTGACGATTATGTTTCGGCAATCTCACAAATTGAAAGTGGCCCGATCGACGCTTATCTCGTGTATCTGAATGATATTGTTTCTATTGTAAAGTGTTAAATATTAATCAATTATTGTTATATTATGAAAAAAATCTTAGTTATTTGTTTGATTGCATTTTTTTGGAATGCTGAATTGAAAAGTCAGGAAGAAGCACGTTTGTTGCGTTTTCCGGCAGTTTACGATAATCAGGTTGTCTTTTCGTTTGCGGGCGATCTTTACACGGTTCCACTTTCAGGTGGTGTCGCACGTCAACTTACCAACGATAAGAATGGTTTTGAATTATTTCCAAGGTTTTCACCGGATGGCAAGGAAATCGCTTTTACCGGTCAATACGATGGCAATACCGAAGTCTATCTGATCCCTTCCGAAGGTGGCGTTCCAAAACGTTTGACTGTTACCGCAACCCTTGGTCGCGATGATCTTTCCGATAGAATGGGGCCCAATAATATCGTGATGTCGTGGCGCGATAAGGATAATATCGTGTTTCGTTCGCGTAAACAAACTTTCAATGATTTCAAAGGGCAGTTATTCTCGGTGAACGCAAAAGGTGGTCTATCAGAAGAATTACCATTGCCTGACGGGTCATGGTGTACATTTTCTCCAGATGGAAAGCAAATGGCCTACAATCGTGTGTTTCGTGAGTTCAGAACCTGGAAATACTATAAAGGCGGTATGGCCGATGATATCTGGATGCATGATTTTACCACGCATGAAACGAAAAATCTAACGAATAACGAAAGTCAGGATATTTTCCCGATGTGGAAAGGTGATATCGTTTATTTCTTGTCGGATCGCGATCGCACAATGAATCTTTTTGCTTATGATTTAAAGAATGCAACTACTACGAAATTAACCAATTACACCGAATACGATATTAAGTTTCCTTCGCTTGGAAACAATTCTATTGTCTATGAAAACGGGGGATTTTTGTATAATTTCGATCTGAAAAGCAAGACAGCGACCAAAATTTCGGTTCAAATAATCAGCGATTTGACCTTAGCCAGAACAAAATATATCGATGCTTCGAAAAGCATTTCCAGTTATGATATATCACCCGATGGACAACGTGTGGTTTTAGGCGCACGCGGTGAAGTGTTTACACTCCCGGCAAAA
>CANNKD010000036.1 GCA_947505205.1 Bacteroidota bacterium
GAAGCATTCGAAAGACACAATAAACAAACCCAATAAAAACAAAAAAAATCTACGACTACCCATTCACAAATACGCCTCTCGTAACAATTAATTAAACCCTTTTAATTACACGCAAAGTTAATTTTTTTATGAATTAACCTATTTTTTTCTATTAAAACTACATTCCTTGTGAAATTATTGTTCATTCCTTATACAATTAAAACGAAACAATACTACTTTCATATAAATGTCAATATCGCTTATTTACATGATTATCAGTATTAAAACAAGCTCCGGTATCCGGATTACGATAACATTTCCCTTTTAGAAAACCGAATTTAAGAGAGAAATATAAATCCAATCCATCAATATTATTCATACCTAACAGAACTCCTAATCTTTCTGTGCCGATTGTAAAATAGCCAAACCCAATATATGCACCAAGCCTTGGATTACTATTTTTGTAAAGGCTCATTGGAACTCCAAATTCAACATTTGCAGATTCATATCTTGGTGTAAATGTGATAGTTGCCTGACGTCTTACACTGAACTCGCTGATAGCCAATGGCTGAACAATTATCGCATTCAAATATAAATTATCGAGATAATGAAAGTCGAATTGCATACTCAGTGCCGCTGGCAATGAAATTAAAAAATTATCAGCTGTAAAAGATGCCTTTGGATCTCCTAAAAATATCTCGCTCGCATCATGAACCAGTTGATTAATATTTTCAAAATTCAATGTGTCCACCCGATTCCAATAAATATCAATATTTCTACCTTGATGAAGCTCAGCTTTTTTATTAAAACGTACTGATCCGAAATCGAGCAATGAAATACCTAACCTCCAATAATAATCATTGTATTTGTTTTCACAAAGCCTGCGTGTATTTTCAGATCGCCAATTACTTTTCATGCGTGAATAGGTGAATCCGATATCTGCACCTAGGCCTTTACCTTTTATTCGTGAAGGATCAAAAGTGAATTCATTCGTATTGTAATCGACAGGTAAAGCAAAACCTGCATCCAAATCAAGATGATTAATATCAACCGTATTTCCATCAATAACCTCATAATTTATATTATAAACCTTTAAAAAACTACCACTTACTCCAAAAAGAGCATTCAAAGTGATACCGAAATCTATTCGATGATCATATTGATCCAAAATTTTGGTGGCATATGTAAGTCCCACTTCGGACCATGCCAAATTTGCAACCTGGAAATTCTTATCCACAAAAATAATATGATGTAAAGGTGCATAACCTTGATATTCAGTAGCAAATACAGGGAATTCATAAGGAATATCAGTTGCTGAATTGTAACTTCGTGCAGCAATATGAAATCCAAAACTTGAGTTTTTAGTTGAAATCATCGCCGAAGGCCCATAGACATTCGCAATAAGCAAGCCATTTTTCAATTGCTCATTGTCATAATAGCGATAATTGTTATGCTTTGTGCCATAGATAGGTAAGGTATCACTACCAAAAATCAATCCCCATAAATTAACATCTTCATGAGGTAGATAAGCAAAATTATTTTGAAAAAAAGCTGTATTAGAGATTAATTGTGCGTTAAAATAAACTTTTTGACCATTAATGAGGGATGGATTAATCCTTGCAGCCTGGATGCCGGCATAGTTGCCGCCAATTAAACCCATTGATTCCTGACTCTTCACAAAAACTGGAAAAATAAGTATAACAACAAGCACCCATACTTTATGGAATCTCAGAATCATGTATCATTTTCAAGCAAACCGGCTACAAAGGTACTGATCTAAAATTGTATTACTGAATAAATTTACGCCCGGTCTGATCAATATAATTTTGGTAAATAAATGGATAAACTTCAAAAAGTAGTATATTTGCACCCTCATTCTGAAAAATCATCGGATGATCAAAAGCGGATGTGGCGTAATTGGTAGCCGCGCCAGACTTAGGATCTGGTGCCGAGAGGCGTGTGGGTTCGAGTCCCTTCATCCGCACTTAACTTTAGCCGGATTAAAATTTAATCCGGCTGAATTTTTTTTATATGCTGTTTATTAAAATTTATCATTGAATGAATATCACAAAAGAACAAACCGGCGAACTGACCGCAACAATTCAAATTAATTTACAACATACTGATTTAGAATCAGATGTTACAAAAGCACTCAAGGATTATCAACGAAAAGCAACTATTCCTGGCTTTCGTCCTGGTCATGTGCCTTTTGGTATGGTTAAAAAAATGTACGGCAGTTCAGTAATGGCCGAACAGGTTAATAAAAGCGTTTCAAAAGCCTTAAATGATTATATTGAGGATGAGAAAATCGCAATCCTTGGTCATCCGATTGCAAATATTGAAAAGACCGGAACCTTGGATTTCGATAATCAAACCGATTATAACTTCTATTTCGACATCGGACTTTCACCTGAATTTGATCTGAACCTCGAATCTGTCCAGCTAGAATATTCGAAGATTATCGCAGGCGACAAGCAAATTGAAGAAACCGTCAACAATATGCTTGAACGCAATCCAATTCACACACATCCCGAAACTGTAGGTGAAGAGGATGAAATAGAAGCAAGTATTGGAGAAACTGACCATGCTGGTAACGAAATTGAAGATGGCTTAAAATCTGAAATCCGTTTTAAAGTAAACAGCGTAATTGACGAAGAAAGCAAATCGCTTTTTGTCGGCAAAACAGATGGAGCGGAATTTGTAATTGATCTTGAAAAAGCCTTAGGCACCGAAAAGTTAGCAGATTTGGTAAAATGGCCTGCAGAAGCTGAAACTTCAGTTCCATCAAGTTATAATCTCATTATCAAAGAGATCCATCACGAAGAAAAAGCCATATTAAACGAAGATTTTTTTGAAACCATTTTCCCTGAACAAAATATCACCACCCTTGAAGCCTTTAGATTCAAGGTTGCTGAAGGAATAAATTTACAACTTGAAAGCGAAAGTGAACGACATTTTGCCAATAAGGCCATTGATGGCGTGATCGATCAGATCAAATTTTCTCTGCCAACAGAATTCCTGCACGCATGGGTGCTACAGAATGCAGAAGGCAAACTCACCAAAGAACAACTTGAGGAAGATGCTGTACAATATGACCGCACTTTCCGCTGGCAAGTAATCGAAGGTAAATTGATGGAAGAAAATCCTAACCTCGCTGTTACAAAAGATGAAATCAGAACAGCCGTAAAACGACAATTTTTTGGCCAGTTTATGAATCCCGATCAATACGATGAAGACATGGATCACCGCATGGAACCTATCGTGGATATGATTCTGAAAAATAAAGATGAATCAAATAAAATTGCTGAAAAGATTGCGGAACAAAAGTTTGCAAGCTACATAAAAGAAAAAGCCCAAATTACTGTTAAAGAGGTAACTTACGATACTTTTATCGAATCATTCAACAAGAATAAAAACGATAACGATGAATAACGAATTTCAAAAATACGCTACCAAGCATTTGGGCATCAATAGCTTAACACTTGGAAGATATACTTCTAGCGTTCAAAATTACATTTCTCCAACCATCATTGAAGAACGTCAGCTGAACATCGCCACTATGGATGTTTTCTCACGATTGATGATGGATCGCATAATTTTCCTTGGCGTTCCGGTCGATGATTATGTTGCCAATATTATTCAGGCTCAATTACTTTTCCTCGAATCGGTTGATTCAAAACGTGATATTCAAATCTATCTGAATACACCTGGGGGATCAGTTTATGCCGGATTGGGAATTTATGATACCATGCAATATATTGCTCCTGATGTTTCAACAATTTGCACCGGAATGGCTGCATCAATGGGTGCTGTTTTATTATGTGCCGGCGCAAAAGGAAAACGTACAGCCCTTAAACATTCACGTATTCTGATTCACCAACCAATGGGTGGAGCACAAGGACAAGCATCTGATATTGAGATTACTGCCCGCGAAATCCAAAAATTGAAACAAGAACTTTACGAGATAATCGCTTCACACAGCAATCAGGAATATGAAAAAATATGGAAAGATTCGGATCGTGATTACTGGATGACGGCTCAGGAAGCCAAAGACTACGGAATGATTGACGAAATATTGGTTCGTAACCAAGCATAAATAATCCAGATGGCTAAAAAACAGGATAGCTGTTCCTTTTGCGGGCGTGTCCGTACTGATACGCAATTACTTATCGCCGGAATAGACGCATACATCTGCAATCATTGTGTAGGGCAGGCAAATTCTATTTTACTCGAAGAAAGCTCGAGCAAAATGGATGGTGGAAAAATTCCCGATTTCAAATTAATGAAACCCATTGAAATCAAAATTTTCCTGGATCAGTATGTCATCGGACAGGATGAGGCAAAACGTACGCTTGCAGTGGCTGTTTATAACCACTATAAAAGAATAAATCAGCCGGCAAGCCGTGATGACGTCGAGATTGAAAAATCAAACATGATTTTGGTTGGCGAAACAGGAACCGGTAAAACCTTACTTGCACGTACCATCGCACGAATGCTACACGTTCCATTTGCCATTGCTGACGCCACGGTTCTCACAGAGGCCGGCTACGTTGGCGAAGATGTTGAAAGCATTCTTACAAGATTATTGCAGGCTGCCGATTATAATGTGAAAGCGGCTGAACGTGGCATCGTTTTTATTGATGAAATTGATAAAATTGCACGCAAAAGCGATAACCCAAGCATCACGCGTGATGTTTCAGGCGAAGGCGTTCAACAAGCCATGCTAAAACTATTGGAAGGAACTATTGTAAACGTTCCACCTCAAGGAGGCCGCAAGCATCCCGACCAAAAGATGATACAGGTTAATACAAAAGACATTCTCTTTATTGCCGGCGGAGCCTTTGACGGAATTGAGAGAATTATCGCAGCACGTACGCGTACCAATGTTGTTGGATACGGAAGCGAGAAAAAACTGTTGATTGACAAGGACATGCTACTGCAATATATTTCTCCGGCCGACTTAAAAAAATTCGGTCTCATCCCTGAGATCGTCGGAAGACTACCAATCATTACCTTTTTGCATCCGCTCACACCCGAAATCCTTAAAAGGATTCTGACTGATCCAAAAAACGCCTTGGTAAAACAATTTATAAAACTATTTTCGATGGACGGAATCAAACTTAAAATTGATGATGACGTACTCGATTTAGTTGTTCAAAAATCAACTGAATTCAAATTAGGAGCAAGGGGATTGAGATCAATTTTAGAAGCCATTCTTACCGACGATATGTTTGAACTTCCTTCAAATGAGAAAGTTAAAGAACTTCACATTACATCCGATTACGCCGAGGAAAAATTTCAGAAATCAGGGGTTTCGAAACTGAAAATCGCATAAATCAGTCCTTAACTCACGCATAATTATGGCATTAAAATTGTTAATAATGCGTAGATTATGAGTAGGATTTTCATTATTTCATTTATTTTATTTTTTTTCACCATGCAACTTTCGGCACAAAAAACCGATGCGCTTGGTGTTGATAGGTCACCGGTTCGTGAAACCGTTTTTGCGAAAGTTGAAAACGGTGACACCATTCCAATCGTATTATTACCGGAAGTTCCCGTTTATGCAATCCGAATTTTCGAAGGGAAGCGCAATATTAAAAACATTGAACGCATGATTTATCATGTGAAAAAAGTTTATCCTTATGCAAAACTTGCCGGAATAAAACTGGACGAATACGACAAAATCTTAGAGGAAGCAAAATCGGATTCCGAACGCAGAAAAATTATGCGTAAGGCGGAAAAAGAAATAAACGAGCAATTTGGTACCGACTTAAAAGACCTGACATTCACGCAAGGAAAAATACTATTGAAACTCATTGACCGTGAAACCGGAGATGTTTCATACACATTGGTAAAAGAGCTGCGTGGCGGAGTGATAGCTACTTTTTACCAGGGTTTTGCCCGGTTATGGGGCTACAACTTAAAAACACCTTACGACCCCGAAGGTGAAGATGAATTGATTGAAGCAATCGTGTTGATGATCGAAAATGGTCAACTTTAGTCAGACAGTTTATAAAACTATTTTCCTCGCCCTTGAATTACAATTAAAACCGTGTAAATCAATATTTTAAGATCCATTGCCAAACTCATATTCTCAATATACAGAATGTCATATTTGAGCCGCTCAATCATCTCATCGAGGTTGGAAGCGTAACCATATTTTACCTGACCCCATGAAGTTATTCCTGGTTTTACCTTCAGCAACAAGCGATAATGTGGTGCCCGTTTGCCAATCTGATCGATATAATATTGGCGCTCAGGACGTGGGCCAACCAACGACATATCACCTTTCAAAACCGTGTAAAATTGAGGAATTTCATCCAGTCGGACTTTACGGATAAATTTTCCAAACTTCGTAATCCGGGGATCGTCTTCCTTCGAAAGTTGAGGACCCGCTTCTTCTGCATCAGAATACATACTCCTGAATTTGTGCATTTTAAATGGCTTACCACGTAATCCGATTCTCTCCTGCGAAAATAAAACCGGACCTTTTGATGATAACAGAACGCCAATGGCAGTAATAATATACACCGGAATCAAAATAATCATGGCAGCGATGGAAACCAAAACATCGGCAATGCGTTTGATCGACTGCTGCCAGGCCGGCATCAAATCGGGTGAAATCTGAATCAGTGGAGCATGCCAAATCCCGGATAACTTAACCGAACCAAATAAAATATCCTGCATAATCGGGATAATTTTAACTACTACCGGAGTTTCTTCCAAGTGCGCAATAATATTGTCAATTGTGTCAGTCTCAGATCGCTCAATCGCAATGATAACTTCCTCAACCTGATACTCTTTCACAATTTGACTAATATTTTTATACGATCCCAAATGAGGTAGATACTCTCCTATTTTATAGTCATCTTTATCATAAACACTCGCAAATCCAACGAAAATATTTCCTGATGATCGTTCTTGCTGTTCAATATCATTGTAAATCTTAAGCGCATTTCCATTACTTCCAACAATTACCGTGTTAAATCCAATTTCTTTATGGTGAATTTTCCTTACGGTAACAGTTGTTAAAACTAATCTGCCAATATATGTATGCACAAAATGCAATAGAAAAAGCGCAATAAATGATTGATAATAAGACTTATATGTTAATATTACATCATCAAGTATTGCAACAAAAAAGATTACTGTGACACCTATTAACGTAATGATAATTGTTTGACCCAATTCTTTCAATCGGGCTTTCCGATAAATCTTACGATAAGTTCCAACCATGGTGTACATCAAAATCCAACCAAGCGGAATGAAAACAATGCCCATCCAGAAATTGGGATCTTTATAAATTACCTCAAAATACTCGTGGAAACCGGGGTTTTCAGCTTGTTTCCGGAAAAAGTAAAATAATGTCCAGGCAAACAACGCGGCCAGCCAATCGAGGATCAAATATTTAGCAACCTGTAGTTTCCTGTTCATGATTGATTTGGCCGATAAATAAGCTTTATATTGTCAAAATAAAAAGTAGCACGCTCTTCCTGATTAATCATTGACTGGAAATAAATCTTGAAATTGCTTGCCTGTGTGTGGTCTGTAACATTTGGTCCAAGATTGATGTAGATTTTATTCCATTTTTCGCTCGGGTTAACGCCAACCAACGGGATTGAAACAACTGAACCGTTCTCGGAAGCGAACATTCCAACCATAAAAGGGAAATCACATTTATAATCAAGCTCTAAAATTACCGGAGCGCCATTCCGTGGCAGAACATAGGCACTCAATGTGGCAATTTCAAAATTTTTGTGACCTTGATCGAGAACTACCATACCCGAAAAAGCCGAATTCTGGCTTAACCACGCTTCAGGATTATTGTAAGGTGTTGTTTTGTATATATTTGTATCACTATGAGCCGTTGAAACGAGACTCAATCCGGCGCTTTCGAAGTCTTCAATCCATGCAAAAACAGGAATATCGCTATACTTTGTTGAAGGTTTTACAAGTTGTATGCTACCCGGAATAAAATTGAATGAAGATAACGTATAAGGCACATAAAAAGGATACGGCGCACGTGTTGCTCCGATGCCATTTATTTTGATTCCTGCACGAATTTCAAGTTTATTTTCTCCTTCCTGTAAAACGGGCAATAAGGCCGGCAATTCGAAAACACCCAATAATTGATCATTTACATAAATCCAGGCATCAGTAATATTATGTGTATTGCTTCCTTGTGTATAATAATTTGTTTGTAAGGTAGTTGTATCAATTTTTAGATATGCTGGGATTGTTTGACTTCCTTCAAATTTATTGCACGATTCAACTGAAAAGCCAAAAATGGTCAGAAGAAAAATAATATTAAAACTGCTGGATAAAGAAAAATGCATACCTGTTAATTCGTTCTCAATACATTAGGTTTAACGTAAGATGCAAATCCATATTGCACACGTTTGCACATTTATTGAATGTTTGATAAGGACTTATTAACTTTTTCGAGAATCTGATATGCAACCAGAAGCACATTGTAACCATCTTCAATGGTAACAGGAGGTTCCTGATTTGTTGAAATAGCTTTGTAAAAACTCTCCAACTCCACTTGAATTGCGTTATTAGATTGAATATCAGGCTTTTCAAATATTATTTGTTTCATTCCTTTTCCAGCACCCAAATCGAGCACCATGGCCATCGGATCATCTGGTTCAGCATCAATTTCTTTCATGCGGACAATCTCTGATTTCTTTTCAAGAAAATCAACCGATATATACGCATCTTTCTGAAAAAATCGTGCTTTTCGCATGTTTTTCATGGAAATACGACTGGCTGTTAAATTGGCAACGCAGCCATTATCAAATTCAATACGGGCATTTGTTATATCCGGGGTGTCACTGACAATGGCGACACCGCTTGCGCTAATTTTGCGAATAGGTGATCGAACCACACTCAGGATGATATCGATATCATGAACCATCAGATCAAGCACAACTGGGACATCGGTTCCGCGTGGGTTGAATTGTGCCAACCGGTGCGATTCGATAAACATCGGGTTTTTGATTGAACTCTGCGCAGCAACAAATGCCGGATTAAACCGCTCAACATGTCCAACCTGAACTTTTACGTTTGCTTCACGGGCCAGATCCATCAGCGATTCAGCTTCAGCCGGAGTAGCGACAATGGGTTTTTCAATAAAGACGTGTTTCGATTTTTTCAATGACTCCGAGGCACAGGTAAAATGTGAAATCGTTGGTGTTACAATATCAACAACTTCTACAGCATCAATCAGTTCTGAAATACTTCCGAAGCTTTTGATGCCAAAATCTGAAGAAACTTTCGCGGCATTCTCTACATCAGGATCAAAAAAACCTACCAACTGAAATTGAGGTATTTGTTGAATACATTTGATATGAATCTTTCCAAGGTGACCGGCACCCAATACACCAATACGTAACATATCACTTTTTTTTTGCAAAAGTAATTTTTTTATGGACGCCAAATCGTAAATTTGCCGTAGATAATCGCCGCGATTATCTGTTTTGTAGCCATTTTACTTAGATTTTAGAATTGATGATTGACACATTCAGGCATAAGGGATTGAGGAAGCAACTTGTTGAAGATATTCGCCAAAAAGGTGTGATTAGGGAAGCAGTTCTTGCTTCGATTGAAAAGGTTCCGCGACATTTTTTCCTGGATTCATCATTTCTCGAATTTGCTTATCAGGATAAACCGTTTCCAATTGGATCCGGTCAAACTATTTCACAACCATACACGGTTGCTTTCCAGACCGAATTATTAAACCTTGAACCCGGCATGCGGGTGCTCGAAATTGGTACTGGATCAGGATATCAAGCGTGTATATTGGCACAATTAAACGTAAAAGTATTCAGTATAGAACGGCAAAGGAAACTTTTTGTCAAAACACGTGACTTACTTGCCCAGATGCCGTATAAAATTCAGGTTTTTTTAGGAGATGGATATAAAGGATTACCAAAATACGCACCTTTCGACAGAATATTAATTACCGCAGCAGCCCCTGAAATACCAACTGATTTGATTGAACAATTGAAACCAAATGGCATTTTGGTTATTCCTTATGGCGATAACGATGAACAGGATATGTTGCGTATTACAAAAGATCAAAATGGCCAACTGAAAACTGAGAGATTTGGCGCTTTTCGTTTTGTACCCATGATCAAGAATCTGGGTGACGATTAATATTTTCAAAATATCATCCAATTCGATTGATTTGATTACTTTTGAATTCCTCATCTGCAATCTCAAATAGAAATCATGTTGACAAACCATATCCTTGATAAACTACCAAAGCATTTGATACAATATTGTATCAGGCAACCTTACGAAAGCTATACCTGTCAAGATCATGCAGTTTGGCGTTATGTAATGCGACAAAATATTGATTTTTTAGGAAAACATGCCTACAAAAAATATCTTCAAGGCTTAAAAGATACCGGTATCAGTATCGACTCAATACCCGATATGGATACTATGAACTTGATATTAAGTAAGATAGGATGGGCAGCAGTTACAGTTGACGGCTTTATTCCGCCTTCTGCGTTCATGGAGTTTCAGGCATATAATATTTTGGTAATCGCTGCCGACATACGCACTATAGATCAGATTGAATACACACCTGCACCCGATATCATTCACGAAGCTGCTGGTCATGCACCCATCATTGCAGATAAAGAATATGCAGCTTATTTAAAATATTTCGGAGAGATTGGTTCAAAAGCATTTTCATCTTCTGCCGACTATGAACTATATGAAGCAATCCGTCATCTATCGATCATTAAAGCAGATCCAAACACACCTGAAGATGTAATCGTTCAGGCTGAATCCGATCTTAAATCAAAGGAAAACGGCATGGGAATTCCTTCAGAAATGGCTTTGATAAGAAATCTGCATTGGTGGACCGTTGAATATGGACTCATTGGCACCCTTGAAGATCCGAAGATTTATGGAGCAGGATTGCTGTCCTCAATTGGCGAAAGCAATAATGCCTTGCATGAAAACGTGATCAAGTTACCTTATAATATCGATGCTGTTGGGTATAATTTTGATATCACCAAACAACAACCACAACTTTTTGTTACACCTGATTTTCAGGAGCTGACAAAGGTACTCGACGAATTTACCAACAGAATGGCCTTCAAAAGAGGTGGAATTGAAGGCTTGTACAAGGCGATTGAATCGAAAACAACCGCCACATGTGTATTAAGTTCAGGATTGCAGATTACGGGAACTTTCAATGAATATTTATTGCATCAAAACCAGATAATTTACTTTAGAACTGAAGGACCAACAGCCCTGAGTGCCAACAATAAAACGATTCCGGGACATGGTAAGAGTAATCATAATAGAGGCTACGGAACTCCAATTGGCCGAATTAAAGGAACAAAAAAACCACCCAGATTACTTTCAAATACCGACCTTGAAGAAATCGGACTCAAATTGAAAACCAATGTTTCTTTCTCATTTGAATCGGGAATTAGGGTAAAAGGCTTTTTTGAATCTCTACAAAGAAATGATTCTTCGCTGTTGTTATTGACCTTTTCTGATTGTACTGTCCAATTCGGGGATCAAATTTTATTTAAACCTGAATGGGGAATTTACGATATGGCAGTTGGTGAAACAATAATTTCTGCATATAACGGTCCTGCCAATGCTGACGAATTCGGTTTTTCTGTTGAAGTACCAAAAGAGAAAACACATAAAATCATTTACACCAATGAACAGCTCAAGCTATTTAATCTTTACGGTGAAGTGAGGAAAATTCGTGATTCAAAGACTAACTTTGAGATACTTGAACTAATTTTCAACACTCTAAAGGTTGAATTCATTAACGATTGGTTATTATCAATTGAAATTGCGGAAGTACTAAATCAAAATCAGACTAATCCAAAACTTCAAAATGAGATTCGCAACCATCTCAAAATGATTACACAAAGGTCACCATCACTGAAATCATTGATCGAACGAGGACTGAATTTGGTTTAATTCAAACAATATCTAACTTTATCAAGTTTTTCACGCACCCTATTTACAACCTATGCAAGTTCATTTAAGGCGGATTATTCATTATTTTTTTTGGGCAATTGTGGTTCTTTCAGAAACTGCACTGTTTGCTCAAATGCCTTCTGCGTCGAACGACTCCACCTTATTGAAACTTTATAACCAAACCCAATCTTCCAATTTCAATGATTCTATTAAGGTAAATTCATTTATTGAAATGGCTGATATACTGATATTTGAATCAAAAAGTACCTTTTTGAATAAACCGGGCGAATTTTACTTCTGGAAAGGTTTTAAACTTGCTTCTCAAACCCAAGACCTGAATTATTTCTTTAAAAAAATTGACAGAAAGGGAGTAAATTATCGAAATACTGCAGGTTATACTATGTCGATTGCCTGGCATGAATTAGAACTCAAATTAGCGGACTCACTGCATTTAATTCCGGAAAAGATTATTGCACTTAATAATTTAGGCGTCGTTTACAGGCGCATGGATGATTACCAACAAGGAAGTAAATTTCACTTCGAAGCGCTCAAACTGTCTCGCGAAACAAACAATGTTCATGGAATTACCATTGCCACCAATGGTTTGGGAAACGTTCAATACATGCTCAATAATTTCAAAGACGCGATGCGTCTTTTCAACGAATGTTTAAAAATTGAGCAATCATCCAATAACTTATTAGGTGTGGCCATCAATTTGAATAATATTGGAAATGTATATTATAAAATGGGTGATTTGGATAAAGCCCTTGAATACTATATGCTTTCACTGGATGTAAACCGCGAAGTTGGGTCGCAGAAAGGAGTTGGTATTTGTTATAACGACATTGGTTCGGTGTATCGCGAGCGCAAAGACTATGACAAAGCACTGAACTACTGCTTATTAGGTTTAGAATTGAATCAATCGCTCAATGATTTAAACTATCTGGCAACCAGTCAAATAAGGGTTGCGCAATTGTTTATCGACAAAAAAGAATACGACAATGCATTAAAATACCTGAACGAAGCCATTGAAGTATCGATTAAAACACAATCAAAAGTAAATATTAAAGATGCTTATAAGCTTATGTATGTGATTTATAAATCAAAGCATCAGATTGATCGTGCACTTAATTACCTTGAGAAATCGGTACAGCTGAACGATTCTATCATCAATGAAGAAACGCGGAAATCAATATTTCAAATGCAAACACTCTTTGATCGCGAGCGGAGTGAAAATGAGATAAAACTCCTTAAAAAACAAAAGGAAATTTCAGAATTGAGTGGAAAACGTCAACGATTCATCACTATCATAACCGGAATCGTTTTGGTCGGTTTAATAGCTGCGTTAGTTGTTGTATTCATTTTCTTTAGAATGAAAAGCCGGGCAAATAGAATTTTGCGAATCAAAAACCTAGAAATTGAAAAAGCTCAGTCCGAATTGGAAATTTATGCTGATGAAATGGAAATCGCGAAGGAAGAAGCCATCAGAAGCAACCAGTTAAAAAGTCAGTTTTTAGCAAATATGAGTCACGAAATAAGAACTCCCATGAATTCGGTCATCGGTTTTGCAGATATTCTTTCGATGACAATAACTAATCAAATACAATTAACATATTTAGAATCAATACGTTCGAGTGGAAAAAACCTTTTGACACTCATCAATGATATTCTTGATTTATCAAAAATTGAAGCAGGCAAACTCGATGTTGATAAAGGCCCAACAAACATCAGGACACTTTTTGAAGAAATGCGTAATATTTTTTCAGTCATCATTAAAGATAAAAACATTGAACTCATCCTGAATCTCGATAGCAACCTACCGGAATTAATATTTCTCAGCGAACTGCGGCTGAGGCAAATTTTATTCAATTTGATCGGAAACGCAATCAAATTCACGGAAAAAGGAGAGGTAAACGTAGTGGCTTATATTGCAAATTATAGTCCCAATCAGCATTTCGATCTACATTTGAAAATAAGCGACACCGGAATAGGCATACCTGAATCGGGTTTAGACAAAATATTTGAGGCTTTTTATCAGGAATTATCTAACACATCTCACAAATCGGGCACCGGATTGGGATTGACAATTACAAAACGCCTGATTGAAGCCATGAATGGAAAAATTAACGTTGAAAGCAGGGTGCAAAAAGGAACACAATTTCATATTGTTTTCGAAGACGTTTATAGTGAAACCAGCATACCATCGTTGCTGCCAATTATTGAAGAATTGCCGGAATTGGAGCATAAACCGATCTTCCTGTTACTATTAAAAAATGAGAAAACTGAGAAAACTTTGATTGAAAGTTTGAGACCATTCAATATTCAAATACATTGTTTATACGATATCGATCATTTACTACTTCATATAAAACAATCAAAACCAGATTGTATTGTTATCGAGCTCGATGGTTTTGATCAGGAAAAATTCAATAAAACTGTAAGCGATTTACTTATCGAATCATTAAAAATTGCGCTGATCGGCTCTGAGAATACCACACTTACACAATCTCATTTAATTTATTATCAGCGCTTTATACTACCAGAAATGAGTCGGGTCTGGTTAAAGTTTGTAAAGAGCATTGCTGCCGAAAGGGTCATAAAAGTTACGGCTTCTGCAGCCCATACCAAAGAAATAAGCGAGGCCACCCAAACCTTGGTAAATCAACTTATGGGATTATGGTTGGCTGCCACGAAAACGCGATTTATGAACGATATCGATACATTTGCTGATCAATTATTGTATTTTGCCCACAAAGAAAAAAACGATACAATAATGGATTATGCTAACGACCTAAAGAATTATGTATCAGCATTCGATATTGAAAAAATCAATAAAGAGATGGTCCGCTTCCTCGAATTATTCAGCCATCAGGGTTATGTTAAAAAGTAATTATCAATTATAACCGAATTTATATGCCAACAAAAAAGGCTAACGAAAAACAAATCCTCATTGTGGACGATGTTCCGAAAAACATTCAGATTGTTGGCAGTATATTATCAAAAGAAAAACTTAGGATTGCATTTGCCACCGATGGTGAAACCGCGCTGCAATTAGCTTTCACGAATGATTTCGACCTTGTTTTATTGGATGTGATGATGCCTGGGATGGATGGTTTTGAGGTATGTAAACGATTGCGCGAAAACGAAAAAACTTTTGACCTTCCGATAATTTTTCTAACCGCAAAATCTGATATCGACAGCATGTTGGCTGGTTTCGAATTAGGCGCGCAGGACTATGTTTCAAAACCTTTTAACGCTTCTGAATTGATCGCCCGCGTGCGTACACATCTCGAATTAAGAGAGAAAAAGATTGAACTGTCACTGTTGAATCAACGCCTCGAAGAAAAGGTAAAAGAAAGAACCTTTGAACTCGAAAAAGCCAATCTAAAACTATCGAGACTTGAAAAAGCTAAAAGTGAGTTTTTAAGTATTATCGGCCATGAATTGCGCTCTCCGTTAACCGGCATTATCGGATTAACGAACTTACTCAATCAAACAACAGTTGATGATGAACAAAAAAAATATCTTGAATTTCTCGAAAAAACATCTCAAAAACTTTCAAGATTTTCAGATACAGCAATGTTAATCACTATGTTACAAGCTGATGCACATAAATTGGAATATTTCAGCACTTCGGCAAACACATTTTTTACGACAGCGATTAAACAATTGCAGCACACAATTGACGATAAAGAAATTCAACTGAGCATTGATCTCGAATCGCAGCGATTTCAGATTTTTGCAGATCCGGAATTAATAAAAAAATCAATTTCTCTTTTACTCGAAAGCTGCATTTACAACCTTCCTAAAAAAGGAAAATTAAATCTTTCGGCCTATACGGTAAACAATCAAAAAGTGATCGAAATAAATGACAGCGGTGAAGGATTTGAGAAGGAAGTGATCGCTCAATTATCTGAACATATTTCTCAGGAAATAACTATAGTCAACCAGGATGTTGGCCTCTCTATCGCTGCAGTACGACTGATTATGATGGCACATAATGGAAGCTTGCAAATTGGTAATAATGATGAAGGAGGCGCGAAAATTCGATTAATATTTGAACCAAATGACTGATCCTCTAAATATTATCAAATTATTGAATCCATTTTATACCCATTGTGAATTTTGTATCTTTGACGAATCTTTTTTAAACCAAATTAAAACATGAAATTATTAGAAGGAAAAGTAGCGTTAATCACCGGTGGCGCAAGGGGAATTGGAAAATCTTTGGCGTTGCGATTTGCGGCTGAGGGTGCCTCTGTTGCTGTTTCTGATTTGAAATATGACGAACAGATGCAACAAACTGAAAGTGAAATTCAAGCATTTGGCGTAAAAGCCAAAGGTTATGCCTCCAATGCAAGCTCATTGCAGGACAGCGAAAAACTTGCTGAAGATGTGATTAACGATTTCGGTCGAATCGACATCTTAATCAATAATGCCGGCATCACCCGCGATAATTTATTAATGCGTATGACTGAACAAGACTGGGATTTGGTAATGGCGGTAAATCTTAAGTCGGTTTTCAATCTTACCAAAGCCGTGCAGCGCATCATGATCAAACAACGTGTTGGTTCAATCATTAATATGAGCTCAGTTGTTGGTGTAAATGGGAATGCGGGTCAATCAAACTATTCAGCTTCAAAAGCCGGGATGATTGGTTTTACCAAATCAATTGCACAGGAGTTAGGAAGCCGAAATATCCGTTGCAATGCCATTGCTCCTGGTTTTATAGAAACAGAAATGACGCATAAACTACCTGAAGATGTTCGTAAACAATGGATTAGCGAAATTCCATTGAGACGTAGCGGTAAACCGGAAGATGTGGCCGATGTTGCAGTTTTCCTCGCAAGCGAGCTTTCATCCTATGTTACCGGACAGGTAATCAGTGTTTGTGGTGGCATGAGTATGTAATTTTTACCCCGAAAATAGAGATGTAATCAGCCTGTGGCTCGTTGCATCTCAATTTTTTTAAAGGCAATAAAACAAGCCTTCTTTGCAACTGTATTAAGAAACCAACATTGTAAATCAATTCCTGACCTCTCTCTATCGTGCCATTTCAAATAAGTTTCGATTATCCCATTTGGAAATTAGCAATTGTGTTGCTTGCAGGTTTGATCTATGCCGCTATTTTATATTACAAAAACACAAAAGAACCTTATTCTCAATTACTTAAAATAATATTATTCTTATTTCGCTTCACCACAGTTTCGTGCATTGCCTTACTTCTGCTGAGTCCTTTTATCCGGCAAACCCACAAACAAATTGAACAACCAACAATAATTCTTGCTCAGGACAATTCAGCTTCCATTTCGATGACAGCTGATTCAAATTACTACAAAAACACCTTCCGACTAATTATTGACAGCCTAACTCACTCATTAAAAGATAAATACACTATTGACACCTACACTTTTGGTAAAGATATGGTCAAAAACCAAGCCATCACCTATGATGCGCAGCAAACGAATATTTCACAAGTTATTCAAACCATTCATTACAATTACATTAACCGGAATATTGGGGCTATTATCTTGCTCTCAGATGGAATTTATAATCAAGGAATTAATCCCATCTATAACACTCAACTATCTAAGATTCCGGTTATTTGTGTTGGATTAGGCGATACGGTCGAACATCCTGATTTGTCTATCTTCGAGCTACGTTACAATAAAAAGGTGAATTTAAAGAGCGATTTTACCATTGAAGCAACCATTCGTGCAACCCAAATGAGCGGAAAATCTGCAACGATAGAGTTGTTTGATAACGATAAAATAATAGTTGAAAAAAAGATTACCATCAGCACCAATAAATTTTCATCTACCCAATATTTTACCCTAAATGCAGATTCAATCGGATATAAAAAACTGATTCTCAGGATTGTAACGAATTCCAATGAATCAAATTTTCAAAATAACGAAAGAATATTTTATACTGAAGTAATAAACAAAAAGTACAAGATATTAATTTGGTCGAAGGCTCCTCATCCTGATATTGCTGCCATCAAATCAGCATTGAGTGAAAACGAAGAAACTGTTATCAGGTTTGGAAAAGATAATTTACAGTCCGACGATAAATTTGATTTGATCATATTGCACCAATTGCCATCTAAAACCATTGATTTTCAAATTATTAATAAACTTCTGGAAGCAAATGATCAATCTCCGGTTTTGTTTATTACCGGATCGGAAAGCGATTTTTCATCATTCAATTCGTTACAACAAACCTTCCGTCTGGAAGCAGACCATCTCAAAACTATAGAAAGTGTTCCTGTTTTGAATGAAACATTTGGATTGTTTCAAACCATAGAATTTGACATGAATCAAATTTCACATTATCCACCACTGATTTCTCCATTTGGAGAATACCTTCAAAATATTCCATCAAGTGCATTGTTTTATCAGAAAATCAAGGGAATTGACACAAAATTGCCACAGATATCATTTTCAATTGACGATAAACATAAAACTGCTTATATTTTCGGAACTGGTATCTGGCGTTGGCGCTTATCTTCATTCAATGAAAAAGGAAACACGCAATCTTTTGATCAGATTATTCAAAAATCAATTAGTTTTTTATTGGCCGAAAACAACGATCAACCATTGCAAATATTAGTAAACGAAAGCGTTTCACAATCGGAAGATGTAAGGTTTAAAGGCTTGCTTTTCAATAAAAGCTCTGAGTTGGTTAACGACCCTGAACTTAGCATTGAGATTACAAATAGCAACAGTAATGAGGTATATCCATTCACTTTTGCTCGTTCACAAAATGGTTACGAACTCAATGCCGGACATTTACCGATAGGTTCCTATTCATTCGATGCTTTTACTGTGATAAATGGCGAAAAAATCGATGCAAAAGGAAAATTCACCATTGAAAAATCCTCAATCGAAGGATTAAATCTGTTAGCCGATCATCATTTACTTCATCGGATTGCCACACAATCTGGTGGATTATTCGTACCGCTCGATAGTTTACAATTAATTTCACAATGGCTTGATAAACAGAATACTATTACATCTGTTTCTCATTTCAGCGAAACCTTTCAGCCTATCATTAACCATTATTGGACAATGATTTTACTAATATTATTACTTTTTGTTGAATGGCTACTCAGAAAGATATACGGCTCTTATTAAGCAGATAATTGAGACAGACTTTAGTAATTATGTCTGTTAAAAATTGAAAGGACAGATTTCAAAATAATTTCCAAATCTTTTTTGGGGGAAGTAATCATCGAATACATATTATCGAGCTTTATGCGCTCTTCTTCACTCTTGAACCGGTCTTTCGAAATTTGCCACATGCCGGTAATGCCGGCCGGAGCTAGAAAACGGTATGCCATTTGATCATTAGTCAGCTTTTCAGCTTCATACAGAGGCAAAGGTCTGTTTCCAACAATTGACATATCGCCTTTGAGAACATTTATAAACTGCGGCAATTCGTCAAAATTCAACCGCCGGATAATACGACCAAACCAGGTCACACGAGGGTCATTTTTCACTTTGAAAAAGGTTGGTATTTCTGATCTCCGTTTTTTGAGTTCAAGATACCAGTTTTCACAAATTTCCGCTCCTTCAATATATAAAACAGGCGAACATTTGAAACCCAACCGCTCACATTCAGGGCATCTGGACTTAAGATTTTTACTTTCGTCGAGGTGTTTATTGATGAGATAATAATTCAAATCAGATAGTTTCTCACGTTCTTCTTCCGCAGTTTTCCGCATCGATCGAAACTTATAAAAAGTAAAAATATCATAACCTGTCCCAACCCTTTGCGATTTGTAAATAATTGGGCCTCTGGATTCTATAAACACAATTATACTTATCAGAATCAAAATTGGTGAAAATATAATCAGACAAAAGCTTGCAAATACGACGTCAAAAAAACGTTTTCCCCTTCCAATACGATATTCTATAAACGACTCTGATTTTTCTATATCTAAAATACTATTCATTCAATTCTCAACTAACAAATTCTCATTAATCAACTAAATAAAGGATAAGCAAACCTACATTACCCATCAACAAAAATAGCATAATTGCCTCAATATCTATTATTTTTTAGATTAAAGTTAATATTTTAACTAAGCATATCTCATTTTTATAATCAAATAACTAATAATCAAAAACATAGCAATATAAAAACAATATAATAGATTTTCATAAAGGTTTATAAATTCTCTAAAATGATACCAAAAAGCTACATAAATGATGCGTTTGGCACATCAATAATCTACCTAAAAGTATGCATTAGCAAGTATTTTGCTACTTCCGCAGTTAATCTAAAGGTCACAACTAGTTCAACAATCACTTAATACACCTAAATACTTAAACCGATCGTTTTAAAATTCATTTAGGGAATTTCAAAACAAGGATTTTTCTACCTTTGTGCCCGAAATTTATTGAAATTCAGTTAAAAATAATTTAAACCCTTATTCATGGAAATAGGAAATAACAAAGTGGTTTCGCTCACTTACGAATTAAGAGAAACGAACGAAACAGGCGATTTGATTCAAAAAGTTGAACAAGACAGACCATTTGTCTATTTGTTTGGCATTGGTGGATTATTGCCAAAATTTGAAAAAAGTTTGGCCGGATTAAAAACAGGCAACACATTTAGTTTCAGTCTGACACCTGAAGAAGCGTACGGAAATTTCGACAAAAATGCCATCGTAGAATTACCAAAAAATATTTTTGAAGAGGATGGAGTTATTGAAGATGGATTATTAAACATTGGCAATCAAATTACTATGCAGGATAACCACGGAAACCCAACCGATGGGATTGTATTAGAAGTTACCGATAAGACTGTGAAAATGGATTTTAACCATCCATTGGCCGGTAGGAATCTGCACTTCACGGGTGAAATTCTTGAAGTACGTGAAGCCAGTACCGAAGAAATGCAACATGGCCACGTTCATGGCGCACACGGGCATCATCATTAGCATTCAACATTTGCATAAAAAGGTTGTAATCCTTTGGTTTACAGCCTTTTTTGTTGACTCCAAATCAAAAATACAGTTGGGATTTTGTGAATTTCCGGCATATTTTTGCGCCAGACTGCAATGGTTCGGCTTTGTATAAATTCGTCAATGCAGCTAATATTGGCAGCAACACAAAGTAAAGTTTCAGGATGGCAGTTATTTACCAGGGCATCGAATAATTGCAGATTCCGAAAGGGTGTTTCAATAAATATCTGGGTTTGAAATGTTGTCATGGCATTTTTTTCCAACGATTTTATGGCTGTAATTCTTTCACCGGCCTGAATAGGTAAATAACCGTGAAATGCGAAATTCTGTCCATTAAAACCCGAGGCCATCAGTGCTAAAATTATCGAACTTGGTCCTGTCAAGGGGACAACTTTGATACCCAATCGATGTGCCAGCTCAACAATGACCGCACCAGGATCTGCAACACAAGGTGTTCCTGCTTCAGACAATAATCCGACAGATTTTCCAAGCAGAATCGGATCGAGAAATGATTTTATTTCAAAAGATGATGTGTGCTTATTCAACTCGAAAAACTGAATGGAATCTATCGAACGTGGAATTTGAATTTTACTCAATAACCTCCTGGCGGTCCTGATTTGTTCAACGATAAGTATTTCAAGCGATTGCAATATCTGAATTGTCCCGGCTGGTAATACGAATTCCGGACTTGTGTCGCCCAATACAGTTGGGACGAGATATAAAATTCCTTTGGGAGTACCTGTTTTTGTTAATTCCATGGCAAATTTGTTAGGTCAGCGTTACCACCTGAAAGAATAATTCCTATTTTCAATTCTTTCAAATCAACTTTTCCTGAAAGTGCGACAGCAACCGGTACAGCCGAACTGGGTTCAATAACAATTTTCATTCTTTCCCAAACATAATACATTGCGTTGATTATTTGCTGATCCGTAACAGTAACAATATCATGTACATAATGCTTAATAATAGGAAAAGTAAGGCTTCCGAGCGAAGTCAGTAATCCATCCGCAATTGTTTTCGGATAAACCGAAGGAACTATTTCTCCGGATTTAAATGACCGAAAAGCATCATCAGCTCCGAGCGGTTCACAACCAATTAATTTGGTTTTCGGGGAAAAATAATGGAGACTCAGGGCTGTTCCACTTAACAGCCCGCCACCGCCAACCGGACAGAATACTAAATCCAAATCTCTAACCACATTAACCAACTCCATGCATGCCGTTGCCTGACCAGCGATGATTCGTAAATCATTGTAAGGATGTATCAATACCGATCCGGTGCGCTCAATCACCTGTTGCAAAGTACTTTCACGAGCTTCTAATGTCGGCTCACAAAAAATAATCTCCCCACCATAATGCTCAACAGCTGAAACTTTCACTTTTGGGGCGTTATCAGGCATTACGATATATGCTTTTGTCCCACAAATCTTTGCGGCGCGCGCAAGTGCCTGCGCATGGTTTCCACTCGAATGTGTGGCAACACCTTGCTTCAATTCCTCAGGCAAAAGCGAAAGTGTAGCATTCATTGCGCCCCGTGATTTAAACGCACCTGCTTTTTGAAAATTCTCACACTTAAAATAAATCTGCGCATGTGTCAACTCATTAAAAAATCCGGATTCCAATACAGGCGTTTGGTGAATGAAAGGCTGAATTCGAATGGCAGCAGATTGAATATCACTTTCAGATGGTTTTTGAAACATAGTAACTTTCCTTTGGTTAAATAATTAACGAAGTTAGCTTATAAAACAATCTGTACTTTGAATATCACTGGAATTTGTGATAAAGGTAAAAAAATGAAAAAAACCTGAAGCGTAACAGAAAAAAAATCAAATCAAGGCTGAATTTTTTTATTGATTTCATTCACAAAGGTTCTGAAATTCTTATCAGTTTCAATAAGATTACTCACTGTTTTACAGGCGTGTAACACTGTAGCATGGTCTTTGTTACCGCAATGTAACCCAATTGTCGCCAGTGAAGATTTGGTATGTTTCTTGGA
>CANNKD010000037.1 GCA_947505205.1 Bacteroidota bacterium
AGATGACGCAAAAACCATTTTTAGATAGTCTGCCTGATGAAAATCATGATAAGATTATCCAGGAGGGAAAAGCCTATTTGCAGACCTGGTATGGCGAGTTTTTGGGGTATTGATAATGTGACAATTCGACAATTCGACAATTCGACAATTCGACAATTTGACAATTCGGCAATTTGAAAATAGAGTTTCCTATGTAGAGCCTTCCGCGTAGCGGATAAAATATTGTAGAAATGAATTTCCCCAAACAAATACCTCGTAGAGGTTCAACAATCATTACCATACCCGAGTAAATCAATAATTGTTTGATTCTAAAATTTCAGCCCTTGATTAATTAATTCTTTGTTCGCGTGCGTTTACAACATGAATTGATTAGTTTTTTAATGTTCGAGAACAATTTACACAGTACGCGTTACAAAAGCGCGCCAGAATTCAGGCAAATCGAACAAGTTCATGCCATGAGTCCATTACCCGAAATTTGCACTTGCAGCTCAAAAAATCCTTCAAATCCCACTTTTTTCTCTACCTTTGCACCTCAAATTGAATCATACCACTATGTTTGAAGGTTTAAGCGAAAAATTAGAACGCTCTTTTAAAATCCTTAAAGGACAAGGACATATAACCGAAATCAACGTTGCTGAAACGCTCAAAGAGGTTCGCAAGGCATTACTTGATGCCGACGTTAGTTTCAAAATTGCCAAAGATTTTACCACTGCTGTAAAAGAGAAAGCATTAGGCGAAAAGATTTTAACATCTGTTTCTCCCGGCCAATTGATGGTGAAAATCGTTCACGACGAATTGGTCGAATTGATGGGTGGCGGCCATGTTGAGATAAATCTGAAATCCAATCCGGCCATCATTCTAATTGCGGGTTTACAAGGATCGGGTAAAACTACTTTCTCGGCCAAATTAGCTAATTATCTTAAAAAGAAAAAGGGTAAACAGCCTTTGCTTGTTGCCTGTGACGTTTATCGTCCTGCCGCTATCGAGCAGTTGAAAGTATTGGGCGATCAGGTCGAAGTGAAGGTTTATACCGATGAAGACAGCAAAGATCCGGTTTCAATTGCCCGCAATGCCGTTAAATACGCCAAAGACCAAAATTACAATGTTGTCATCATCGATACCGCCGGTCGCCTTGCCATCGACGAGCAGATGATGAATGAAATTGCAGCGGTGAAATCGGCTGTCAATCCAAATGAAATTCTGTTTGTTGTTGATTCCATGACTGGTCAGGATGCAGTGAATACAGCCAAAACATTCAACGATCGCCTTGATTTTCATGGTGTTGTCCTCACTAAATTAGATGGTGATACACGTGGTGGAGCGGCACTTACCATTCGTTCGGTGGTTGATAAACCGATTAAATTTGTCGGTATCGGTGAGAAAATGGATGCACTCGATGTGTTCTATCCAAGCCGTATGGCGGATCGTATTTTAGGAATGGGCGACATCGTTTCGCTGGTCGAACGTGCACAGGAACAGTTTGATGCCGAAGAAGCCAAAAACCTCCAACGGAAACTCGCTAAAAACGAATTTAATTTCAATGATTTCCTGAAACAGATTCAGCAAATTAAAAAGATGGGTAACATCAAAGATTTGGCTGCTATGATTCCGGGCATGGGTAAAGCATTGAAAGATACAGAAATAGACGAAGATGCTTTCAAAGGAATTGAGGCTATTATCCAGTCGATGACACCAACTGAGCGTGAGAATCCAAAGGTTTTAAATGGTAGTCGTCGCAAGCGTATCGCCACTGGAAGCGGAAACAGCATTGTTGAAGTGAATCGATTGATCAAGCAGTTTGAAGATACTTCGAAAATGATGAAAATGATGAGCGGTGGAGGCGGTAAGAAAATGATGCAGATGATGAATCAAATGAATAACCGTAGGTAAATCATTGACAATGAGTAATAATATCATCGATGGGAAAGCCATCGCGGCCGAGATAAAAAAGGAAATTGCAGCGAAAGTGGCATTAATGATTGATGCCGAAATAGAAGCACCGCATTTGGCAGCCATCATCGTTGGAGAGGATGCCGCGAGTCAAACCTATGTTGTGTCAAAAGAGAAAGCCTGTCATGATGTTGGAATCACTTCCACCATTTATCGGATGCCTGAAAAAACTACGGAAAAGGAACTGTTGGAAATGATAGAGTTTCTGAATCAGGATCCGGATATCGATGGTTTTATCGTGCAATTGCCTCTCCCTAAGCATATTAATGCTGATAAAATTATCGAGAAAATTAATCCTGATAAAGATGTCGATGGTTTTCATCCACGAAATATCGGCATGATGCAGTTAGGTTTACCGACTTATTTGCCGGCTACACCTTTCGGAATCATTGAATTATTGAAACGCAGCAATGTGGAAGTTGCCGGTAAACATTGTGTTGTTCTTGGTCGTTCAAATATCGTTGGAACACCAATCAGTATTTTACTTTCGCGAAAATCGGAATACGGTAACGCAACGGTAACGCTTTGCCACAGCCTAACACAGAACCTTGAAGAAATTACGAAACAAGCTGATATTCTGATTGCTGCCATTGGTCAGCCCGAATTTGTGAAAGCATCCATGGTTAAAAAAGGCGCAGTTGTAATCGATGTTGGCATTCATCGTATTGATGACTCAGCATCAGAAAAAGGTTATCATTTGGTTGGAGATGTTGATTTTGAAGAAGTTGCATCTGTTGCCGGAAAAATCACACCCGTTCCTGGTGGCGTTGGCCCCATGACCATCGTTTCTTTGCTTCAAAACACTTTATTGGCTTCCAAAAAAAGAACCCGTCAATAAAATATTTTGCATTGAGTTATAGCAAAAGGTATATATTATTGATTGTCATATTCTTGCAAGTAATTGCTGCTGATATTTTTGCCCAAAAGTTAGGTTGTAAAGATCCCTACGCAAAAAATTTTCTAAGTTCAAACAAACAAGATGATTGCGAATGTGAGTATAGATTTACAAGAGCCAATCCGGTGTTTATTGTTGACATTCCAAATTCAATAAACGAATCATCGGCTTTGATTTTCTTAAATCAAAAATATTGGACAATCAACGACAGTGGTGGAGAAAATATCCTTTTTGCGCTTGATCCGATTACCGGTGAAATTGGACAGCAAATCAAAGTACAAAATGCTGTGAATACTGATTGGGAAGCGCTCACTATGGACGAAGAGTTCCTTTATGTCGGTGATTTTGGAAATAACCTGGGAAATCGAAAAGATCTTACCATTTACAAAGTCAGACTTGAAGATATACCGGCCGAAGGAAACGGAAATGTTGTGGCTGAAAAAATCACTTTTGCCTATCCTACACAAAAAAACTTTGAATCTGGTTTTCGTCATAACTTTGATTGTGAAGCATTTATAGTCAAGGATAATTCCATATTTCTTTTTACAAAGAATTGGGAAAATCACCAAACTGATTTGTATCAATTGCCAACAGATGCTGGAAATTATGAAGCAAATTTCATTGATAGTTTCGATGTAAACGGGCTGATAACGGCGGCAGCTATTTCAAATGATCAGGATAAAATTGTCCTTTTGGGTTACCAAAATTATGTTCCATTTATTTGGTTAATTTTTGATTTTCATGATATTATATTTTTTGAAGGAAATAAAAGAAGAATAGATTTTCCAAATATGGCAACGATGCAAACAGAAGGAATCTGTTTTGTTGAGAGTGATAAAATTGCTATTTCATCTGAGAAAACACCCACTTTTAGCGGAAGATTGATGCGTCTCAATACTTCGCCCTGGTTAGAACATCCGGGTATGAATGGAAGTTTGAAGACTTTCAAAAAAACAGATTTTGAAGTGATTGAAGATCAACTAAATCCAACTATTGCTACAGTTTCTGTACATTCAAAAAGAAATGGTAATTTTCGTTTGGATGTGACAGAATCAACCGGAAAAGTACTTTATAGCACCTTGATTTGTATAACCCGCAACGCAAAGAAAGATTTTCAGATGAAATTACTGGAATTAAGACCCGGAACTTATGTAATTTCGCTTTTGAATAAGAAGAGAATTATTTCGAAAACTACATCTATTCAGTGATTTATGATGAAATCAGATTTATTTGAAGGAGGCGTAAAACTACCTTTGATGGAGGAGTTTTATACCTTGCAGGGTGAAGGACATAATATGGGTTCAGCTGCATATTTCATTCGGATTGGCGGTTGCGATGTCGGCTGCCGTTGGTGCGACTCGAAACCTTCGTGGGATGCTAAAAATTTTCCTCCAACAGATGCCATTGAAATTGCTGACAGAGCTGCATTATTTCCAGCTAAAACGGTTGTCGTAACCGGAGGCGAACCTTCGCTTTATCCATTGGATTACTTTACTAAATTATTGAAAGACAGAGGAATAAAGACCATGGTTGAGACTTCCGGTGCGCACACACTTAGTGGTGATTGGGATTGGATTTGTCTGTCGCCCAAGAAATATTCACCACCAAAACTATCTGTTTTTCAAAAAGCGAACGAATTGAAGGTTGTCATTCAAAACGAATCGGATTTGTTATGGGCCGAAAAAAATGCCAAACTGGTGAATGACAATTGTTTGCTATATCTTCAACCGGAGTGGAGTGTTTCTCAGAAAATATTGGGTTGGCTGACGGAATATGCAATGAATCATCCGAAATGGCGTATCAGTTTGCAAAGTCACAAATACATGAATATTCCATAAATGGATATTTCAACCATTATTTACTGTTTTCAGAAAACGAAATCGATCATTTTTATCGATAAATAAAAGTGAAAATGAAAATTACTTTCCCGATTTATTTCACGCAAAGTATTGTAAAACATACTATTACTTGGATTTACATTTTAGTTTTTCTATTATTGGCACCTACGATAAAAAACCATGCTCAGGTTCGTGATATTGCGTTGAGCTCAACTTCAAAAAAAGCAATTTCGCACTATAAGAAAGGTGAAAAATGCTATATTTCAAATCAGTTTGATGATGCTATCGTTGAAATTAACCGTTCACTAACAATCGATGATCAGTTTATTGAAGCATGGTTGTTAGCTGGTGATAATTATCGGTCCCTGTCAAGGAGTGCTGAAGCAATCATGGCTTATAAAAAGGCAATTGCAATTGATTCGACGTTTTTCCCGGCAGCTTACTATTTTATTGGTAATCTGTTATTGGAACAGGGTTTGTATGGCGAATCAATTCAGTATTTTGAAACGTTTTTACTGTTTGATAAAGTCCGGCCTGAGCTCCAGTTACAGGTTTTGGATAAGTTGGCGCATTCGAAATTTGGCAATTTTGAGCTACATAATCCCAAGAATGATAAAGTTTCATTGATGAGCGATTCAATTAACAATGAATCTGATGAATATGTTAATTTCATCAGATATGATAATGCTCAGTTAATGTTTACAAGAAGGTTTATTTATCGTGATGGACTTACGGAAAAGTTTTATTTATCTGATTTACAAAAAGATGTTTGGCAAAAAGCTTATGAATGGAGCTTGCAATGGCCGGAAATTGATCAGACAGGTGCACTGACAATATCGCAGGATGGGAACAATCTTTATTTTGCGGCTTGTGGTTGGGATGATAGTTATGGAAGATGTGATCTTTATTCATCTTCATTCATCAATGATCAATGGACAGAACCAATAAATATGGGACCGACTATTAATTCAAATGGATGGGAATCACAACCTTGTATTTCTTCAGATGGCACGCAACTCTATTTTGTCAGTGACCGTAAAGGTGGATTTGGTGGTTCCGATATCTGGAAATCAGTAAAATTGAATGATGGAACATGGAGTCAGGCAATCAATTTGGGCGAAATTTTGAATTCATCCGAAAACGAAATGGCACCCTATCTCCATGCCGATGGCAGAACATTGTATTTCTCTTCAACCGGACTTATTGGGATGGGTAAAGCGGATATTTTTATCAGTAGGCTTGATAAGGCCGGTCGCTGGTCAAAACCCATAAACCTTGGTTATCCTGTCAATACGAAGGACGATGAAATAAATATTATCTTCAATTCGGTTGGTGACCTGGCTTTTATTTCTTCTCAAAGACATTCCGGCAAAGGTGGTTTTGATATTTACCAGGTTTTGGTTGATTCAATGCATCGACCAACAACCGTTCGGTTTTTAAAAGGAATTGTCCGTGATGCAATAACCAAAAAGAACCTCGAATCAGATTATAAAATTACGCAGTTAGAGGATGAATCTGAGATGATGCGTGGGCAAACATCCGTTTCTTCCGGGACATTTGTCGTGCCTTTGCCTTCTGGAGAAACTTATTCTTTATTGATAGAAAAACAAGGATATTGTTTGCATACAGAACATTTTGATTTACTGAAAGTTATTGATAATAAGCCATTTGAACTTGAAATATTTTTACAACCTGTACAAATTGGTAGCACCATCGTGTTAAATAATGTATTTTTTGATGTGAATCAATCAGAGTTAAAACCAGATTCTTTCGTCGAATTGAATCAGTTGGTTGTTTATTTAAAAAATAATCCGGCAATAAACATCGAAATTGGCGGACATACAGATTCTGATGGGGAAGAAAGGTATAATTTGGTGCTGTCCTCAAAACGTGCTGAATCAGTATTTAATTATTTGATTATTAATGGGATACCAGCAAGTAGGATGATATTCCGCGGATATGGATCTTCGGTTTCTGTGGCTACAAATGAAACAATGGAAGGAAAAGCACTTAATCGGAGAACGGAAATGAAGATCATTAAAAACTAAGTTCCGGTCAGTTGTTTCAAATGAGTTTTTTTAATCTGAAACCCGTGCTGATGATGCTTTGATCCCTTAGAATTATCAACTTGATTTTGCTTTTTTCTCTGCTTCTGAAAAATCCATTTACTTCCTGTATTGTCATCTCATTAATCATTTGTCCATTGATACTGAGTATGATATCGTCTATTTTCACACCAGCCTGATCTGCCGGTGAATCGGGAATTATATGAATCACTTTGAATAATTTGAAATTTGTACCACTTGCAATCAGGTCAATCCCACTCATATTTGAAGTAAATTCCTTTTTAAAATTGCTATTCCTATGAAAATAAACTTTATTGTTTTGATAGTCAAAAATCACCGAAAACCTGTTTAATATATCTCCACCAATTGATCCTTTTCTATTGGGAATTTTATCCAGAATATTCATCCCGAAATCAGAAGTAAACATGCAAAGTACATCACTGAAGTTAAATCCATAAATATGCAAACTGTCTATCCGGCCCAGTTTTCCTTGCAATTCACCACCTAAACCCCAGCCCACAATCGTTTCTACATTTTTTTCTGGAACGGAAATAGTTGAATCACTGTCGGTTTCAAGCATAATTGAATGACTTGCTCCGGTATCAATAAGTAGTTTGGCTTTGACATGGCTTTTATTGTGTTGGACGATATTGGCCTGTATGTATGGGCGACCATGATCGATCATAATATCTCCGGAGGTATATGATTTTTTAGGCTTGAAAGTATCTGGATCATAAACGGTTACCATTTTCCTGACATAATCTATTTTAACAACGAACTGATTGAAAAAATCATAACCAAGAATACCGTGAATTTCCATTCCAAGATGATTTTGGAGATGGAGATAATCCTCCTTCAAAACAACCAACGATAATCTTTCAGATGTAATTCCGGGAAGCTCAAAATGAATTTGATTCACAACAAATGCTTCAACAAAATTCATCGCACCTGCGCCAATGATATTGACAGCGCGACATTTTGATAAATCAAAATTTGTTATTGTATTGTCAGTCAGTAAGGTAACTTTTACTCCTGTATCGAGAATGAAATTCAATTCGTTCGTGTCGTTGATTACAACTTTAACAACGATCAGGTTGTTGATCAATTCAAAAGGAAAACTTGCTCGGTGGCTTTGGTTGTTAATGTTAAAACCACTGATTTGAGCAAAGTTTGTTAGGAAACAAAATAATAAGGCTGTCGTTAGAAAATGAGCTTTTCTACAATTTAACAATCTTTCAAATGGCCGTTGCAATAGGCAATACATAAGTTCTGAATTAAGTTTATTGGCAAAAAACGGACTGCAATATAAAACTTCAGAGAACTAAAAATGAATCAATCTTTTCTAAGATGGATATCGCTCATAGGATACATCGAAAGACCTTCTTTTTGGAAGAGTGAACCATCTAAAATATTGTTATTCAGGTTAATTGGAATTGAAATATGTTTGCTTGGCAAATCATCTTCAGCGAAAATGATCCCCGAAAGGTTTCCTGTTATAACGAAATCTGTGGCTAAATTCAATGTTTTGCCGATTTCGCTTCTGTTTTTATCAATTTTGCAGGCGGTCATGGCTGCGTTACCAATTTTGCCGGAAACGATTCCATTCGCCTCTATTTCAATAACAAATTTTAAAGAATCAGGTGCTTTTGTGAAAACGAAATGATTGTCATTGTCTTTTGTCCTTACAGTAACAATATGATTACCAGACCATTTTCCTACTATTTCTTTAGGTGGCATCCATTTTTGGCAACATCCTGAAATGAATAACATAAAGCCAATGGTAATAACGCTATTTGCAACAATCCTGGTTTTTATCATGTTTTTTATTGAATTAGTAATTACAAATCTATCCAGTTTTTACGATTTTTAATATCTGTATATCGTTTTGCGTTTCAATTTTCATGAAATAGATACCATTTTTAAAGTATTGAATATCAAATCCTTCATTAATATTAAACTGACCTTCCAATTTCTTTGATTGAACAATGCTACCGTTAATATCAAAGATTGAAACCAAAATTGGGTTTGAATGAATATTTGTTCCTGATAAATTGAAATTTCCATCCGTTGGATTAGGTTGAATGATGAAATTTGTTCCGCCTGGTACAAATGGCACCGCGTCTGTCAGATTGATTTTGAACCAGTTAATGTTGTATTCTCCGGCATTTGAGTAAAGTCGTAAAGTATAGTTTCCCGCCTGAAGCAGAACCGTTACGGAAGTATTTTTCCATACCTGCCATCCACCTGTGGCAGAAAAAGAGACTGATGTTAAAGTTGTGAAAGTTCCATTTTCGCCCAAACGGATGTCAATACGTCCATTTGAATATTGAGTTGCATATCTGAAATTGATACCATAATTTCCGGCCATAGGAACTGAAATTTTGTAATCGAGATAATCGCCCTGATTGGCAAATGCTGTATTTTGTCCTCCACCGGTATCGGTGCAATTCTCCAATTGAAAACCATTGTTGAAATAGTAATTTTCAGCCTCAATTTTGCAGGGAACAGTATATGAGAAAGGTAAAGTGTTTCTAACTGTTTGTAAACTAAAGCTTTCGAGAAGTTGATCACCCGACGAAATAGAATTTCCTGAATAATTTAATTTTATGATATCACCGAAATTTATCTGTGAATCAAAGTTTAAAATGATTCCATTCGTTACTTCCGGATTTTGTTCGATTGATGTAATTGGTATTTCAGTATTATTTACCTTTAATACAAATTCAGACGAAGTAGCCGAAAGTGAAGTGATTGGTTTATTGAGTGTTACAAATATTTTAGTTCCATCTTCCGAAGTTTGGGATGTGAGATAACCAAATGAAACATCACTCACGGAGAAGGGATTAATAAATCTGAAGAAATTGACATTTGATCCTGCTTTATCGAAATATACCCTGATTTTATGAGTTCCGGCTGAAAGAATAATATTGTTGACAGTTGAATTTTTCCATTTTTGCCACCCGTTTGAAACAGGCAACGTGATCGCCGGACTTATGTCTATTCCATTTTCAATCAATCTGATTATGGCACCCGAGCTTAAGCTGGCAGTTCGAAATTCAACAGTATAAGCAGCCAATGAGTCGGTCGTTATCGTATATTCCATCCATTCATCTGCATTGATAAATCCCACATTAAATCCTAAGTTGTTTGAAATAGTGTCCGTACATGCCTCAATATCAACACCATCATTGCGATATTCCCAGCCCTGATTCCATGTTCCATTGTTTCCGGTATTTGCAGTATCCGTGTCGAAATATGCATAATTGTTTCGTCCAAGGTTATAATTAGCAAAATAAATACGGTCATTTGGTTTTGATCGCACAAAGGCCTTTGTTGCAGTGGTATATGGCTGTCGCATCATGGCGTCAATTACGTCATACTGAACTGTACAGTTTTCAATTTTATGATTATCAGACCATTCCATCACGGCCTCAAAAGCTTGTTGTAGAGTTACATTTGGAACACCAGATGTCCAGAATTTGATTAAATTTTCATAGTTTGAACTTATTGGCGATTTTAAAATGTTGTTGATACCCGCTTTTTTGACCGGCCACCACGACCAACCAATTTTCTGCGTTTCGCATAAAGCAATGAGACTTGTAAACCAGGGATTCGAATTTTCGCCCGTTTCGCCAAGCCAAATGGGTATATTATATGAATTTCGTATGTCAAGCATCCAGCTGATTGATCCTAATGCATTGGAATTCCAATATTTATGAAAACTATAGACCATATTATTGTCCCACGGAGGCGTAAGTCCGGTAAAAGTATTTGCAAACCAATTGCCTTCGATGAAGATGATGTGATTCTGATCAACCGTGCGTATTGCGTTGGTAATCTGTACATAAACCTGCTTTAATAATGTTCCATTGGGTAATTCCCAGTTTGGTTCGTTGATCAAATCATAACCACCAAGCCAAGGTTCGGTTGCATAACGTTCAGCAAATTTTTTCCAAAGTGCTACTGTTTTTCGCTGATTTTCAGGACTTTCCCATAAAGATGGTTTGCTTGGATCATAATCAGAAATATTTTGATCATGACCTTGCCCTCCGGGTGCACCATGCAAGTCGAGAATTAAATACATTTCATTCTGCGTACACCATTTTAATAAAGTATCAATCCTTATAAAGCCATTTTCAAACCAGGTATCTTGTCCGGTAACAGGTTCATCTTCAATAGGTAGTGTAAGCCATTTGTAATGCATAGCCAAACGAATGCTGTTAAATCCCCAAACTTTCATTGAATCGAGATCGGCTTTTTTAAAATGATTATTCAACCATGATTCATAAAAAGTTGCAGTGTTTGTTTCACCAATTGTGCCTGTGAGCTTATCGCGAAATTGCGTATGCGTCCCGGCAACATTTGCAGAGCGCATCATATAACCTTCATTCAGCATCCAGTTTCCTGTTCCGATTCCACGTAGGATAATTTCTTGGTTATTAGCGTTATAAATGTATTTTCCGGATCTATGCAAATAACCTTGAGCGCTGATTATTATTGGAAAAAGGAGAAAAATAACAGGAATGATGGTGTTAGTTTTGAGTATTTTCATGATGATTGAATATTTAGAAACTACAGATGTAATCTATTGTGATTTAGTTAACAAAACTACGAATATAAGTGGCTTCAAAAAGTATTATTTTATTGAACTTTGAGGAGTTTCGGGTATGAATTCTATGTTCTCAAAATTAACATTTCCTCGCAAATCAATTTTAATTAATATGGATTGATAAGGTTCAAAAACTAATTTTAGCGGAATATTTTCATTATGAATATTTAAAGTAATATCTTTTGTAATAGTTACATTTTGAATAGATTGACCGTATTGAACAGGGTATTTTAACACTTTTGTTTTGGGATTCGAAAAGAAAATACAGGTATTTTCACCATCTTTTCTGATCCAATATTCGGGTAATTCCTTTCCGGAAATAAGTGCTGGATTCTTGTAAACCGTAAAGAATTCAGTACTGACATTTTTCAACGATTTAAGCTTGTCTAACTTCTGGCCATAATCTTTGTTTTTAATCGTTCCAGGCTCAGTTATATCATGTTTCAGACAAACTGGAAAGCCCTTTTCAGCAATTTCAAGTATTTTACAAAGTGCCTCATAAGTCAAATGATTTACATTGATATACAGTGTTTTAAATTCAGCATCACCAACTTTTAAAACTTTACCTTCAAGTTTAGCTTCCTTCAGGAACGAATTATTGATCCATAACATTGGAAATCCATTTAGTTCTTCGGGGAAATATTCATACCGCATTTGGTATTTTGAAAAATGCCAAAATCGTTCTTCGGGGTTCAATTGATTAAAAAATTCCTGATCATAAATTCCTTCTGACCAACGGTCTTCGGTTGGTAAATAAACGGCAATCTCTGTTAGGTTTTTACCTTTTTGCATATAATTGCATACACGATCCATATATTCATTGAATTCGGGAAAGCCATTCATTAATTTGCTTTTTGGAGAAACATTTACCGTTGCATAATAGCTCACGGTATCAAATCCTTTGGGATTTAATGCAAAACCATGCCAGTAAACGTGGTTAACGCCATTTACAAACATGGCGTCAGCAATGAGTTTCATATCTGCAATTTGCTCATTATAAGCTTGTTTGGCCTTAAATCCATAAGCGCAGGTGAATGTTTCACTCGTCAATATATTCTTTCCACTTAAAGTCACCGCAGAGGCCGGAATCTTTGAATAATTGGGCTCGTACAACATGGCTTCAGTCATTGGCAAGTCAACACTTGCAAAAGCATCAATCAAATCAGCCGGTGTTCCACAACATTCAACTACCGATCCGGCTCCAATTTCGTTGCATCGTTTGGTAAAATGGCGATAAAAATTATTGAGAGCCAGATCCGAAACAAGTGTATAATAATCATACCTGATATCTTCAAGATTTTGATTATTTCTACCGTAAAGTCTTGCTGTAAAGGGATTTAATTTGAAGAGAAGTGAATCAGATGAATCTGTTTTACTAAATTTTGAAACATACGGAGTGATATCATATCCAAATTTCTGTTGAAACAAGCTGTCGAAACCATTTGTCCAGATTGGTTCAAATTCTGCAATTTCCCACGAATCGCACTCGAAATAGGTTTTATTTCCAAATATAGATGGTTGAAACGAAACTGAAACATAATCAAAATACCTATCGAGAGCAGCTTTGTTTAAATGATCAATTACATAGCCTTTTTTTGGCCATTCCCATGATACACTGAACGTTCTCATCGGTGTCAGACCTTCGTTTGTCCAACTGAGTGAGGCATCTTTCCGGTTTACAAATGTCCCGCCAAATGGCCAGCCGGTTCCAAAAAGAAAGTTACAGCTGATGCCTTGCTGCTCGCAATATTTCTTTGTGTCTAATGCGATTTCACTAAATTCTTTGCCGAACAATTCGTAACGATTGGCATAATGTACAGTGTCTTTCTGCATGCGGTTTAAAGGATATAAAAAGAAAATCAAGACATTTCCAATATTATTTTCCTTTAGCCAATCTATTTGATAATGAACATCTTCAGTTTTAATACGATCGGCAAACCACCACCATAAAACGCCAGGTTTCGTTGTGGAAAACTGATTTGATGGTGTTTTTATATCAGTTATATTTTGTGAGAAACCTGAGTTAAAAATCAGGGATAATACAAATAATAAAATATATTTTTTCATTGGCGGAAGCATAGTTTTAAAGTGAATTATTTCTTTTTCTTTGATTTATTGGCTGTTGCATTGAATGCAAGTGCAAGTTCGATCCAATAATCGAATAATGTTGCTGTTTTCATGCCTTCATGGTCAACAAAGATCCAGCCTTTCATGGTGCGACCCGTAAAATCCATAGGGCGACAACCGTGTACTTCGATGGCTTCCTCAAATTTTTCAGGTGAAATACGGCACATCATCTCATCTTTTATCACACCAACACACATTTTATCATTGTACATAAATGCAATTCCACCCATCATTTCTTTTTCTACAATGGAAGGTAAATCGGCTAATCGCTCCCGTATTTTATTCGCAATTGCTTGATTATATGACATATATTGTTAATATTATAGATTTGATCTTGTTCTTAAAATATTCTCATCTTAATGAATGAAACATTAACAAAGGTAATTTAAATGATTTATGGTTTACCCAATAATCACCTGTTAGCAACCATCCATGACGTCTTTTTCGGGAAGAATTGGTACTTTTGCAGTCTTATGCAAAATCTTAAAGAACATTTATCATTAAAGGTTTTCAAAACCATTTCAAAAGTTTGTGACGATTCTGGCGTGCAGGCTTACGTTATTGGTGGGTTTGTCCGAGATATTTTACTGAAACGCGATTCAAAAGACATTGATATCATGGTAGTTGGAAGTGGAATTGAAATTGCCGGACTGGTAGCGAAGAAGCTTGGGAAAGGAACCGATGTCAAATATTACGGACAGTTTGGGACAGCTATGCTTCGATCCAACGCTTTGGAAGTTGAGTTTGTTGGTGCACGAAAGGAATCTTATCATTTGCAAAGCCGAAAGCCGATGGTTGAAAATGGCACACTTGAAGATGATCAGAAACGGCGCGATTTTACCGTTAATACACTTGCAATTAGTTTAAATGCGGATACTTACGGAGATTTGATAGATCCATTTGATGGACTAACTGATCTTCAGCATAAAATTCTTCGCACACCTTTAGATGCAGATATTACTTATTCCGATGATCCCTTGCGCATGATTCGGGCTATTCGATTCGCCACGCAATTGGGGTTTACGATTGAAAAACAGTCACTTGAGGCGATAAGTAGAAATAAAAACAGGATCAAAATTGTTTCTGAAGAACGTGTGACAGACGAGTTAAATAAAATTATACTCGCAAAAAAACCTTCCGTTGGCTTTAAATTATTGTTCGATACCGGATTGTTAAAGCACATCTTTCCTCAGATGGTCGCGTTGCAAGGCGTTGAGATCATTCAAGGGAAATCACACAAGGATAATTTTTATCACACACTTGAAGTGCTTGATAATCTTGCACATAACAGCGATGATTTGTTTTTACGCTGGGCTGCCATTTTGCACGATATAGCTAAACCACCAACAAAAAAGTTTGATCCCGTGCAAGGTTGGACTTTCCATGGGCATGAATTTCGCGGAGCAAAGATGGTTCCTCTGATTTTCAAAAATCTGCGAATGCCACAGAACGATAAAATGAAGTTTGTCCAAAAAATGGTACTTCTTCATCTTCGTCCGATTGTGTTGGCACAGGAAATCGTAACCGATTCGGCTGTTCGTCGTTTGTTATTCGATGCCGGTGATGATATCGATAGTTTGATGTTGCTTTGCGATGCTGATATCACTTCTAAAAATGACTATAAAGTTAAAAAATATCGTGATAATTTTCAATTGGTCAGGCAGAAACTGAAAGAAATTGAAGAAAAAGACAGTATTAGAAATTGGCAACCACCGATTGACGGGGAAGTTATCATGCAGGTTTTTGGAATTCATCCAGGAAAGGAAGTTGGCGTTATTAAAATGGCAATTCGGGAGGCAATTTTAGATGGCATCATTGGTAATAATTATCAGGAAGCATATTCGTTAATGAAGATTGAAGGCGCAAAGCTGAGTTTGACTGTGCAAATTGAAGTAGATGAGCCAATTGTAATAAATGCAAACGGTTCTCTTCCGTTGATCAGTGCAGATGGAACATCAAAATAATAAATATTTATTGGTTTTGGCTGGCCCCACAGCTTCGGGTAAAACAAAGCTTGCCATACAAATAGCACGGTATTTTCAAACCGAAATCATTTCAGCTGATAGCCGACAATTTTATCGTGAACTTCGTATTGGAACAGCTACGCCATCTGAATCAGAACTAGCGCAGGTAAAACATTATTTTGTCGCAAATAAAAGTATCAAAGATCATTTTGACGTGGCAATGTATGAAAAGGATGTGCTGACATTATTATCACAACTATTTAAAATACATGATGTTGTGATTCTAACTGGAGGTTCAGGGCTTTTCATTGATGCAGTTTGTAATGGTTTGGATGCGCTTCCTGAAACGAGTGATCAAATTAGAATACAGGTTCAACAAATACTTGATTTTGAGGGAATAAAAGGTCTGCAGGAACGCGTTCATAAACTCGATCCGGATTATTATAAAGAGGTTGATATTCAAAACCCTAGGCGATTGCAACGGGCATTGGAAGTTTGCTTACAGACTGGAGCTACATTTAGTTCTTTCAGAACCAAAAATCAGACTTCACGACCATTTCAAATAATAAAAATTGCTATTGAAACTAATCGAAATGAATTGATTGCCAGAATTAATCAGCGTGTTGATTTGATGATTGAAACCGGTTTGGTCGATGAAGTGATTTCGTTAAAAGCTTTTATAGAGTTTAATGCTTTAAATACAGTTGGTTATAAAGAAATATTTCAATACCTGAGCGGTGAATATACATTGGAAGTAGCCATTGAAAAGATCAAAACAAATACGCGTCGTTATGCTAAAAGGCAAATTACATGGCTTCGGAAAACCGATGAATATCATTGGTTCGAGAGAGATGAGATTGACAAAATCATTAAATATTGCAGAACTAACATGGCATAAACGCAGTATAATACCTACTTTTTTTAGTCGATCCGGCTATTTGCAGTGTAGTATGCGATAAGTCCTTCAGCAGGGGAAGTAAGTATTTTACCCGAATGAATGCCTTTCATTTCTAATCTTTCCTTTAAAATTTCGCTGAAATGAAATGCCACAGAACCTGTAAAACATACCTTATATTGTTGATAATCATCGTATTTACAAATATGATTTTTGATAAATTCATCAAATACATCAGCAATTAAATCACGGCAATAGGGATGTTCGATGTGAGTTCCAACAAACTTTGAAAAACCAGACAAAAAAATACCTGGTTTCCCTTTTTTGTAGAGTGAATCAAGAATTTGAGCCAAAGTAAGATTGTATGTTTCATTAAATAAGGCAATGATGTCGTCCGGCGCATCCTTGTAAACAACGGCACTGATTATTTTTTTTCCGATGGCGGTTGCACTTCCTTCATCTCCAAGTAGATATCCAAGAGATGGAATCTTCTGAACGATATTTTCCCCATCAAAGAAGCATGAATTTGATCCTGTCCCCAAAATACATGCGATTCCGGATGAGTAACCAAGCAGCGCATGAACGGCTGCTAATAAATCCGTATGAATTTTAAATGCGGCATTTGGAAATATTTCAATAAAGGCATTCCTGATAATCGCGCAATTTGCATCAGTTGAACAGCCTGACCCATAGTAAATTACTTGTTCAACAGCGGAGTAATTAAAATCTAATGGAAATTCATTGACAATAATCTGTCCAATCTCATGGCTTTTAAAATAATATGGATTAAAACCATTTGTTTTAAAATTATCGATATTTCGATTGTTTTCCAAAACCATCCAGGTCGTCTTAGTCGATCCGCTGTCAGCAATCAATATCATTGTCTGTCATTTACAGCTAAGGTATAAATATTGAAATAAACATCTACAATAATTCAAAATATTTAATTTTTTATTACAAAGACAAATAGAAATATTGTTTCAACAAATAGATATTCAGTAAGTTATGATTATCGAAAAAACAAAAATAAATGCACTTTATTTTGTTACTTTTGCAGTAATTCAATAGTTCTTTATCCTTTAAACTCTTTTTTTGACGATGAGAAAATGGCGTGTTGACGATTCAGCTGAGCTGTATAACGTAAATGGTTGGGGAATCAATTATTTTTCCATCAACGAATCTGGAAATGTAACTGTTACACCAAAGGCCGGTAGCGCTTCTGTCGATTTGAAAGAATTGATCGATGAGCTTCAGTTAAGAGACGTTTCAGCACCAGTTTTGTTACGTTTTCCGGATATTTTGGATAGTCGTATTGAACAAATGAGCAATTGTTTCAAGATTGCTGCTAAAGAATACGATTTTAAAGCTCAAAATTTTATCGTTTATCCGATAAAAGTCAATCAAATGCGTCCTGTTGTCGAAGAAATTGTGAGCCACGGACGAAAGTTTAATATTGGTCTTGAAGCAGGTTCAAAGCCTGAGCTACATACAGTTATCGCAATCAATCCCGATCATGATTCAATGATTATATGTAACGGTTACAAAGATGAAAGTTATATCGAGCTGGCTTTGCTGGCTCAGAAAATGGGTAGAACGATTTTTATCGTTGTCGAAAAGTTAAATGAATTAAAATTAATTGCCCGTGTTGCAAAACGATTGAAAGTAGTGCCAAACTTGGGCATTCGGATTAAATTAGCCAGTACCGGAAGCGGAAAATGGGAAGATTCCGGAGGCGATGTCAGTAAATTTGGACTTACATCCAGCGAGTTATTAGACGCTCTCGATTTTCTTGAAAAGAATAAAATGTCAGAATCACTACGACTGGTTCATTTTCATATTGGAAGTCAGGTGAATAAAATCCGCAGTATAAAAATTGCATTGCGCGAAGCGGCTCAATTTTATGTGCAGTTGCATAAACTTGGATTTAAAATTGACTTTGTCGATGTCGGTGGTGGTCTGGGTGTCGATTATGACGGTAGCCGTTCGTCAAATAGCGGTAGCAGTGTTAATTACAGTATTCAGGAGTATGTAAACGATGCCACTTTTTCGATGGTTGATGCAAGTGATAAAAATGGCATTCCGCATCCAAATATCATTACTGAATCGGGGCGATCGCTAACAGCGCATCATTCTGTACTCGTGTTTGAGGTGCTGGAATCAACCAAATTACCATCATGGGACGATGAAGAGGAGATTCTTCCCGAAGATCACGAATTGTTACATGAATTATTTAGTGCATGGGAACGTTTGAGTCAAACGAGTATGCTCGAAATTTGGCACGATGCCCAACAAATTCGCGAAGAAGTGCTTGATATGTTTAGTTTGGGTTTGCTTGATTTAAAAACCCGTGCTCAGATTGAGCGGTTATTTTGGACTATAGCAAAGGAGATTTATCAGATGGCCAACACCATGAAACGTCCGCCAGAAGAGTTCGCAAACTTAGCTAAGTTATTGTCTGATAAATATTTCTGTAATTTTTCCTTGTTCCAATCACTACCCGATTCATGGGCGATTGACCAAATATTTCCAATTATTCCCATTCATCGCCTAGACGAAAAACCTGATCGCTATGCAACATTACAGGATATTACCTGTGATTCAGATGGTAAGATTGATAATTTTATCGCAACACGCAATTTTAGTCATCATATTCCGGTTCATTCATTAAAAGCAAAAGAGCCTTATTATATTGGCGTTTTTCTGGTTGGCGCTTATCAAGAGATTTTAGGCGATTTGCATAATCTTTTTGGAGATACGAATGCAGTTCATGTTTCGGTGGATGCAAAAGGATATTATATTGATCAGGTGATTGACGGAGAAACAGTTGCTGAAGTGTTGGATTATGTTCAGTACAATCCAAAAAAATTAGTCCGTACGGTAGAAACTTGGGCAATGTCAACTGTTAAACAAGGTAAAATTACGAATGAAGAAGGTAAGGAATTTTTAAATAACTACCGATCAGGTCTTTATGGTTATACCTATTTAGAATAAATTTTATTTTGAATCGAGTCATTTCTTTTGGTGAGTCACTCCTTGATATTGTTTATCAACCTGATAAAACAGTTTACGTAATTCCGGGTGGATCAATACTGAATGCATCGGTCAGTTTAGCCAGAAGTGGGATTCAGGTTGAATTGATGACAGAATATGCGCATGATGGACCAGGCAAAATAGTATTAGATTTTCTGAAATCAGAGAATATCGGAGTCGAATTTTCATGCGAATATGAAAATACCAAGACTTCGCTGGCTTTTGCTATATTGGATGAATCTGCCAAGGCTTCTTATACTTTTTTCAAAGAAATGCCTGTTAAACGATTTCTAAGGCAACTTCCTGAATTTGATAGTAATACATTATTTCTTTTTGGGTCATTTTCGGCAATAAATGAAGATTTAGCCCAAACGGTTGAAGATATACTTGTAAAGGCAAAACACGCCGGGAGTTTGATCTATTATGATCCGAATATTCGAAAGACGGCGACCAAAATCGATCATTTGACCTTGAATAAGATATTTCGAAATTTTAGTTTTGCAAATATTATCAGAGGTTCGGATGAAGATTTTGAGGCTATTTTTGATACTTCAGACATTCATTTTGTTTGGAATAAATTACAAACACCAGATTGTAAACTACTTATAATTACCAAGGGAAGCAAAAGTCTTGAAGTGAAGAATGATAAATTTCATCTTATTTACGAGATTTCAACATTGCAAATTGTTAGTACAATTGGCGCTGGAGATTCGTTTAATGCCGGTTTTATCTCTGCCTTATTTCATTTGACGGAGTTAAGTAAAATGGTATCTTTTGACAAAAAGACTGAAATTGATTACTGTGTGAAGAATGCGATACGATTTGCCTCAGTCGTTTGTGAGAGTAAGATTAACTACATTCCAAAAGACTTCGTTTAACCAGAGTTACTTATTTTTTTTCTTCTGAAAATATTGCCAATCCAGATAAAATATCGCTTTGATTGAAAGGCTGTTATTAAAGGGTGATTCAAACATCTGATTAATGTTTTCAATATAATTGATGTCGTTTGGATATCCATGATCTTTCTCGTAAAGTGCATTTTTCCAGATTACCAATAATTCACTTCCGGGAGCAAAATTCCATTGAAAAACCATATCAATATTGAATAAATTAACTGAAAAATCTTCAGGTTTGTTGTATGTATTTTCAATTAAGCTGCCGTCAGTTTGCAAATCATAAAAACTTAAATAATCAACTCTCAACCAATAATGACGCAAATTAAATTTCAATGAAATGTCTTTGGTAAATATATAATTTACAGATAATGAGGAAGTAATGGTTTCCAAATCGCGCCTTCCAAAGATGATATCCTGCATTTGAGTTTGGTTGTTCAGAGAATCCATCACATAACCAAAATTGTTATTCTGGAAATTAAATGTAATAGACGGGATAATTAAAAAGCTGTTGCTGATGCGCCATCTGGGCTCAATACCAAACCAATAACTAAATTGACCACGATAAGGTGAATGAGAAAATCCAACGTGATCGTCGATAATAAAGGTTTTGGCATAATCAGGTGAAGTGAAAAAAGTCATTGAATAGGAAGGATAGTCGTAATAATAGCTGCCTTCAACCCTGGGTTCATAAAAATCGTAATATCCCAAGGGATTACATTGAGTTTCAGCACCAATAGTCAATTGATTTCTGAAAGTTCCAATAGAATTCAGATTGACGGATAGATTTGTAAACTTCATTGGTTCAATGCGATACGATTGACTAATATTGAGTATTGTATTCCATTTCAAAATTCGTCCGCGTGGTTCGTAAATGTTATGACTTACCTGAAATCCATTTTGTAAAATATTTGTAATTGGTTGAAATCCAAGATCATTTGGATCATAGTTTTTGCCAATTACATCAACCCAGGTTTCGGCACGGATAGTTCCACTTATTTTAGCCAATTTAAGGGTAGAGCGTTTACCATATAGTGATGCATTTTCCTTTGTATAGTGTTGGCTAATATTTAATAAACCATCAATTTCATACATATTTTTTTCGTCTCGTAAGCGAAATTCTGTACCTGTGACATTGGCTACATAATTACTTTCAGGCTTATAAACGTTTGTATTATAGAAACTTAAAAAAGAATTATTTTTGAATGCCTGATCTAAAACAAACATATTGAAGTTTGTAAAAGGCTCAGTTTGTATTTTTTGTTCTATTCCATTTGAATCCTGAATGATAGCGTAAGTGTTGGCATTCATCGCATTGAAAACACCAATACCTAAACCGGAATTGGTTTTACCGGATAATTTTACAGCGTTGATTAATTGTGCTGACTCGGGATTTTCAATAATTTCTTCATCAGGAATATTGTTCTCAACTTCCCAATATTTTCCGGGTCGAGCACCAACACGACGCGAATAAAAAACTTCACCTTTGCTAAAAAGTTCAGTTCCTTCAGTAAAAAAAGGTCTTTTTTCTTCATAATACACCTCAAAAGGGGAGAGGGAATAAATTGTTTCATCCGATTCAACTTGCCCAAAGTCTGGAATAAGCGTTAAGTCAAGTGTAAAACTTTCGGACAGACCGGCTTTTAAATCGAGACCATAATTGTAATCCAAACTTAATTGATTATTACCTGTATAATAGTTGCCGGTAGCTGAAACGTAGGGAGTCGCACTTAAGCGTAGTGGTGGTTTTAAATCGATTAGCTGTGTTAATTCACCTGATTGCGAAAGTTCTCCCTTCACTTTTATGTCAATCGGA
>CANNKD010000038.1 GCA_947505205.1 Bacteroidota bacterium
AAACCGGCAAAATGGATCATGATTTTTGTTTGAGTCGAATTTTCACGGACGGCTTTTACACCTTGTTTCAATAGTTCAACCATTTGTGTTGGATTCGAAATATTGCCTTCGGGCCACAAAAGACCATGATTTATTTCGTTACCAATTTGGATAAATTCAGGTTGAATCTCGGTAACAATTCTTTTTGTATAGATAAAAACACTGTCTTTCAATTGATTGTACGTTAAGCTATTCCATTTGACAGGTTTTGTCTGGGTGCCGGGATCAGCCCAGCTATCAGAATAATGAACTGTCAGCCAAACTTTCATTCCTTTGCTTTTTATTTCATCAGAAAATTGTTTCACAGCCTCTAAACCAGAAAATCCATCTATCGGATTATACCACAGACGCAAACGCACTGTGTTCATTCCGGATTTTTGTAAAGTTGTGAGCATATCTTCTTCTTCACCGATAAAATTCTTCACCTTTGTGCCGCTCTGCCTTATCTCGGGCAAAAATGACAAATCGCATGAACTAATCGGGTATGGTGATAGCGGCGGTATTGGCGGATCATCCGGATTTTGACATGCCGAAAGTACGATGGTGATGATAAACAGCCAAGCAAATATATTTTTCATTAAGAAGATACTAATTCAATGTGTGTGATAAAGCTATGCCACAAAGTTACACAAAGAAGTCACAAAGGTGCACAAAGTAGAAATCAAAAAACCATTTATTGTTTTATCAATTTACCGACAAAAATGGTTTCGTTTTGTTTCAAGACAATAAAATAAAATCCATAGCAAAGTGCTGATATATCAATTGTTGATTCATTTTCAATTTTCATTACAACCTTTCCTCTAACATCTGATATTTCAATACTAAAATCACCATTTGAAGGCACTTTTACACAAAGCTGGTTTTTTGCAGGATTTGGGATAATTTCGAGTTTGATAATTATGGATTTTGGCTCTTCCACGACAGATGCATCACAAATAACCCGATTCAATTTCTCCCAAATCTGATTACAAAATATGGTGGCGATTTCCACCGATGGTGACGAAGGCTGATTGCCCATGCGCACAACAACCAACCCTTTTTGTTTCGAAATACTCACAATTTGGCCATTTTTACCCAATCCTGCAATCATATCCAATGGAGCTTGCGGAGCATAAGAACCTGGAATTACCATTTGAAATCCCGGAATCATATAACTATCCTTGCCATTGAGCCACCACAAATAACCGTACGATTTGTTAAAAGTTTGCGATGTATTGACCATTTGATGCAAATAAGTTGTGTCTTTTATTAAAGTATCAGCCTCCCAGATACCATTATTTTGAATGAGTAAGCCAAAACGAGCCATGCTTCTTGCTTTACTGAAATAAACATTATCGTAATCAACTGTAAACCAGAAACCTGTCATTCCGGTTGGCGATTTAAGTTTGAGCTGTGTTAATGAATTTATAGATTGACCGCTTGCATTTTCAAGCACTTTCTCAAGTAAAGTGTAAGGCGCATTGTGATATGCCCAGCGTGTTCCGGCTTCGGCAATACAATTCAAACAAGTATCTATAGTACAATGATTATCAATCACTTCATCATCAAGACCTGATGTCATAGTGAGCTGATTTCGGATTGCAATACTACTTTCGTTATTTGCTGTACAGTTAGTCCAACCTTCACCCAGATACTTTGAACTTGTGTCATTTACTGACAATAATCCATCTTCCTGCGCTTGTCCAACTAATAATGAAGTGATTGTTTTACCAGCCGAAGCCCAATACCAGCTGCTGTCGGCCGTAAAAGTTCCAAAATACTTTTCCAGTACGATTTTTCCGTCTTTCAGTACGATAAATCCTTTTGTGTTTTCCTGTTCAAGGAAGTTGTACAGACTGTCAATTTTATCCACACACCAACCCAATGAAGCCGGTGAAACTGTTTCCCAATTGTCTCCAACTTTCGGTGGAAAATAAAGAGATTGGGCTTGTATTTCAACCGAAAAAAATGAAAATAAAGAAATGAAAAGCAGTTTCTTCATAAGGTTTCTTTTATAACTCACTCTTTTCCATTCCCATAGCCATGCCCAAAGGAAATACAATATCGCCCCAATTGAAGGATGTGATCATTTCGCTACCATCACTTTCATTCAGCATCACTACTGTAATCGTATAACCCATATCGAAAAGTTTATCCAGTGTTGGTTCATATATCCTGTCGTCAGCAACCAAAATTACATCACCTTTTTTAACCAGCGTTACTAGCTGATCGAGTAATTCCGGCCCAATGATGCTCGATTTCTCAAAGATTACTTTAACCAGATTTCCATCGGAAGTTTTAATGGTATGCTTTGTTTGAGAGATATTAATGCGTGATTCCAAATTGAAAGCGTCACTCATCCAGACATGGCAATTGATTGTCTTTTTTATCGCATTGGTTTTATCGTACCAATCTAAAATTAAATTAATAACTTCCAGCAATTCAGGCTTATAAAACCTTGTGCCTGGTTTTAGTTCTGAATAAATTTCAATGGTTTTATTGATAGCATTCTGTAAAAATATACCATCGATGATTAAGGAAGTACATTGCTTGTTTACTGTCATTTTCGTCAGTTGTATTTTGTACGATAAACAAATTTATGCGCTTACCGGCAGATGAAAATCCCGGCTTCTTCCAATTTGGAAAGCGCTTTTTCTTTCTTTTTGGGTGTTCTTCCTATGATTCCATCCGAAACAAGAACCACGTTAAATCCCAGGTCTTTTCCACCAATTGCAGTTTGATAAACACATTTTTCAGCCATCAGTCCAACCAAAAATATTTCTGTGTCTTGGCGATTTTCCAACAACTTAATCAGTTCCGGCATCTCGAACGCATCTCCACTGAACTTGCCTAAGATATGTTGACTGACAATTTTCAAAGCACTATCCAGTTCAGGAAATAATGTATCTACTTTGAAACCTTTGCTCGAAAGCGAAAGCACTTTTCCGGCAGCCTGTAGATAAATTACGTTTTCAGGAGCAAATTTACCGATCAAGGCATTGATATTTCGAATCATTTCAGTTGCTTCAACATCGAATTTCTTTTTGCTATAAAATTGAGGTTGAACATCAATTACAATCAAATAATTGTCAGAATATTTTTCGCAATGCTGTGATTCACAAACAGTAGAACAAACAAATAGCATTCCGAACAGTAGAAAATATTTTTTTATCAAACCCATGTTTATTAAGGATTAATATTTGACAAACCGCTTGTAAAATTCATTGTCAATTTGAATGAAATAAACACCAGACGTCCATGATTGAATATGAATAATTTGGGAAGTGCCTTCCAGTAAACCTTTATAAACCAGCCTTCCAGTAGGATCGACAACAGTGAATTGTTTACCGTTCAACGAACTTCCAAAAAAGATTTCGATATTATCTTTTGCCGGGTTTGGAAAAACTTTAACCTGGTTTGCATGATCCTCTTTTATCGTTGTCGTTTCACACAAATGTTGTGCATCAAAAAGTACCTGCAACGAATCTATTGGTTCGATATGTGCATTGTCGTGCGTTCTCACTCTAAGCATGAAAGTTGGATCCCCGTAATTATCAGTGGGTTGCGCTACTTTTACAAAAGCAAACAAAGAAGAAGTTCCATCAGATGTGCATCTTGTATCGGCACCAACCATTTTGGCTCCTTGCAAAGCTGCCATCAACCGGCAAGCCAGGTCGCCATCAGCCCTTCGAAAGCTCGATTCCATTGAATCGAGCACCAATTGTCCTAATAGAATATTACCCTGAATGGAATAATAAATCCCATTTACACTTCCTGTGATATGGTTTTTGTAGTCGTTACAATTTTCCCCGGTGAAACCAGCCGCACTCACTTGATTGCCCGTAAAACCAACAATTCCATACTGCCGCTGTGTTGAATTACCCTGAACATCATTCCACGCCAACCAGTTTATAATTTGAGCAGGAGTGAGACCTTCACGCATCCTTGCTCTCGCATTATTCTGATTTGCAACAAGATAATAAGCCTGTGTGTTGATAGCACCTGTGTCGGGCAAAATATCTCCCAGAAAACTGGCATCTGAAATTCCAGCCGAAAACAAATCAACACAGGATGCACCTGCGCTACCTACCTCACGGGTTATTGAATCGGCTCCAACAATAGAAAAAGTGTCTTGAGCCTTTGTGTTTAAGGAAACCACCCAAAAAAACACAATTAATAATCTAAATGTCTTCATTTTTTTGTCGAAAATTTGAAAAGTGAGCAATTATTGAATTTTATTAAGTGTAAAACTACATTTTAAATTTGAAACTATAACTTTGATTTACAATGTATTACAACAGATAATTTTATCTTATTTAATCCAATTCTCAACAATAAGGGCGATTGCATCTGCTGAAAGTATAACCAAAATTCCTATTTCATGTTTAAGATTTGCTTTGGTTTGGAAGCCATAAATACCAACCATTACGACCAAATAGGGTAAAATATATTCATTTCCGTGAAAATGATTCAGCACCCAAATCCAATAAACCAATATAAATACTGACATTAAACAGACAATAACCCGAGCAGTCATTTTCAAATGGCTCGCCAATAATCCATAAACAAATGCCATTATTACGGCCACCAAATAAATATAAATACCAATGTGACGAATTGAATCAGTAACACTAATTGCGATGAAAACCCCAATAACCATGGCAAGTGTTATAAGGTTTAGAATCAGTTTGCTTTCTTTTCGAAATTTGAAAACACGAAAAACCGCGAAGAGACTTGCCAGTGTAAGCAGTAATTTCAGGTAGAGCATAATTTCAATTTAGTAATTTCAAATATTGAATATTGATTTTCAATCAATTACGAAAAAAATGGCTAATTATTCAATTCAACTGTCCAGTCACCGGGTTCAAATATTATAAAATCGAATCGTACACCGACCGGCATCGTTTTTAACTTATTCATCGTGGTATAAGAAAGTTTGATAGTGACGGGAAATGTAACTGCGTCATATCCAAATGATTCGCCGACACTGCTCTCGTAACCACTCGAAGCTGAGATTAATAAATTCGAGATTCCGGTATTGCGCATTCCATTTTGAAAAATATCGATCAACACCCTGTTTTTAACGGTAAGATTTTTTTGAAAGTTGAATCTGTCAACTCCGTTTTTATAAATAACTGTCGGTGCCTGCGGTTTTGGCCCAAAGTATTCGTCTTGCTGCCAAACGCCGGCTTGCACACTGTCTTTCCCATCGGTTTGCATGGTAAATTTTCCATTTCCGTGTCTTTTTCCTTCCACCCATTCGCCGGTATAAGTTGTTCCATTTGCCCAGGTGTAGGTTCCTTCGCCATGCGGCAAACCATCCATAAAACGACCTTCATATTTGTCAATGCCGGTAGCTACACCTTTTCCATTAGCCAATCCTTTTTTGCATTTACCTTCGTAAGTTCCTGATATTTCACGTTTTAATACTTTACACTCTTGCTGACTATAAAGAAAAAGTGTAATAATCGAGAAGCCCAGAATCAGACCCAAACGCATAATATTTTTCATTTTGAACGAATTAGCTTTTTAATAAATTAATTTACGACCGAATAAAAGTACAACATTAATTGACAATGAACAATTGACAATGGAAAGGAATACGAAATTCACTTATTCAGATTTACCTTTTGGATTCTCCACCTCGAATTGATCCATTTTTTCTGTTGTTCGGGCTCCAGAAATGTCCAGGCAAGCATACGACTTGTTTTGTGTCCCTGTCCCATCGGAACGGTTGTTACCTCAGTGGCATTCGCCTTTTTGAGCGTTTCATAGGCTACTTTTAGGGTGGATTGTTTCGAAATCAAGCTTGTAAACCAAAAACAGGAATCGATAAATTGCCTGCTCTGGCGAATCATATCGTTTACAAATCGCTCTTCGCCGCCTTCACACCACAATTCATTGTTCTGGCCGCCAAAATTCAGGATTGGTTCCGTGATTTTATCCTGATTCAGGTTATTCAGTTTGCGAAGCGTTCCAGATTGGGCTTCGGCCATTGAAGCGTGAAAGGGCGGATTGCAAACTGACAGATCAATGGGTTCGTCTTTTTGCATAATCCCAAAAAATATATCTTTTGGATTTAACTGTAATCTCAATTCAATCCTGCCTTCCAAAAAGGGATTTGATGCAACGATTATACTTGCCGAACCAATCGCTACCGGATCGATATCAGAGCCAATGAATGACCAGCCATATTCTTTATTTCCGATGATCGGATACACACAATTTGCGCCCACACCAACATCCAGAATTTTTATCTGATTCCCAGTTGGGATTTTACCATAGTTCTTACTTCGTAATAAATCGGCTGCATAATGTATATAATCGGCTCGCCCGGGAATAGGCGGGCATAAATAGTTTTCAGGAATATCCCAGTTATCAATTGCATAATAATGTTTTAACAGTGCTTTATTCAGTATTTTAACAGCTTCAGGATCAGCGAAATCAATAGATTCATCGCTGTACATATTCAGGCTCACATACTGCGATAATTCGGGACAAGACTCTGTCAGTTGCTTGAAATCATACCGCTCACGATGTCGGTTTCGTGGATGCAGCCTCGATTTTTCTTTCGGATGTTCTTTCTTTTCCTTCAGCATGGAGATTATTTAAATGATTCTTTCAATTATAGCTTTCGTCAATCGCTCCCAGATATTCCAAATGACTGAGTACCATTTTTATATCAACATACGAATATTCTTCACCTAGAACTTGTTTGGCTGCTCCTAAACCTAAGTCACGGGTTTCAGTAAAATACTCGGTAATGACGGCTATTTTGTCTTTTGTAATAAATTCTGTAACATCTAATTCGCCATTTTTAACGTAAGCCGCCAAATGGCCCAAGATGGTAGTTGCAGCGAAGTTTCTTTCTTTTGCAATCTCCTCAATGGTTTTACCTTCTTTGTACAAATCGAAACTGAGTTTTTTTGAATTGATTTTTGGCGCTTTCTCAGGCCATTCATCTTTTTCGCTTGCCGGATTACCCACATCCAAATCGAGGTTGTGACTGTTAGCATAATCAGAAATCATCTCGAGAATCAAGAAGCCATACGCAACAATCTTTTTCTTTCCAATGCCGCTTATCTTCTTCAATGCTAATAAGTTGACCGGCAATGTTTCGCATATTTCCTGCAAAGATTTCCATGGTAATATTTGATCCGGACGAACATTTGATTCATCAGCCAATCCATCGCGCCAGCTTTTCAGCGTTTTATATAAATCAGGATTCGAGAGTTTACTGAGCGAAGTCTTGAACTCCTTAACTTTATGTTCGGGAGTCTCAATCAAGGCTTTGGCGCGGGTTTCGATATATGCAAGCACGTTAAAACCTTTTTCGCATGCACGCAAACATTGCAATGCAATATGTAAATCCATCAATAAACGTTCCTGAATATCGGTAAGCGTTTTGCGAACAGCACTGTTATCGGTTGTAATTTCGAATTGCGCTGACTGAATCACTTCTTTGATCTTTGGGATGAAATATCCAGTGGCCTTCATTAAACGATCCTGTAATGATTCATTGTGCTCAATATCAATCCTTTGAATAGTCAGCTGCTCAATTTGTTTTCTGAATTTTTCTCCAACTTCACTTACTTCACTTTTAAATTTCAATTGAAGCTGGTCGAGCGTTTCCATGGCTGATGTATGAACTGCATTGCTGTTTTCGTTCAATTGCTTTTTCAGCCAGCCCATTCGTTTCAATTGCGGTTCAAAGTTGAAAAGTTCGAGAACCAACGACTGCTGGTAAACTACTTTTGAATCTTCAAGATACTGGTTATCAGGTTGATTTTCCTGAATTTGATGCACAAATGAATTTACGCCCGAATCATGTCTGATCGAACGGCGAACGATGGGTGTGCTTAAAACCATCCCTTCAAGGGTTTTGCATCGACTCAGCGCAACGTAAACTTGTCCGTGTGAGAAAGAGGAATGTGCATCTATAATGGCTTTTTCGAAAGTCAAACCCTGGCTTTTGTGAATGGTTATAGCCCAGGCAAGCTTTAATGGATATTGTGTAAAAGTCCCAACAACAGTTTCTTTGATTTCTTTGGTTGTCTCGTCCAGCGTGTATTTACAGTTTTCCCATTCCACGGGCGTCACCTCGATCTCTTCATAATCATCTTTACATTTCACTTTGATGATTTTGTCGGAAAAACTCACCAGCGTTCCGATTTTTCCATTATAATAGGCCTTAGCTGAATTTGGATCATTTTTGATAAACATCACCTGCGCACCAACTTTCACAACAAGTTCAGAATCGGTTGGATACATATACTCAGGGAAATCATCTTTGATCACAGCCTTAAAAGTACGCGGTTTTGCCCTGAGCAATTCGAGTTTCGATTCGTTGATCTTCTGGCTTTGATAATTATGTGTCGTAAGTGTGATATATCCCTCACCATCAGCCGCTTCAAAATTCGGTAAATATCTCTTATTCAAATCAATAAGAACCTGATCGTCTAACTGGTTTTCACGCACTTTATTCAACATCGCGATAAATCGTTCATCTTCCTGACGGAAAACTCTTGTCAACTCAATACTAACATAATCCGATTTTCTGAGTGCCAGACAACTGTAGAAATACACCGAATCGTAATACTGACGAAGCATTTCCCATTCTTCTTCCTTAGCTACTGGCGCCAATTGCTGCACATCGCCAATCATCAATAACTGCACGCCACCAAAAGGCGTTGAATTGTTTCTGTAACGTCTTAATACAGCGTCTATGGCATCTAACAAATCAGCCCGAACCATACTTATTTCATCAATAACAAGTAAATCAAGGCTTTTGATAATATTTATCTTTTCACGATTCTTTTTTTGAAAACGCGCAGCCGATGTTTTGGCTTTGTCTTGATTCGATGAGAAAAAGCCGTTTTGCGAAATATTCGCGGCAAACTGCTCAGGTATCTGTGGCCCGAAAGGCAATTGAAAAAATGAATGAATGGTTACGCCACCTGCATTGATTGCAGCTACACCCGTTGGAGCCACAATCACCATCCTTTTAACTGATTTTTGCTTGAGCTGATGTAAAAAAGTGGTTTTGCCTGTTCCAGCTTTACCGGTTAGAAACAGATGCTTATCGGTAAAATTGACAAAATCGAAAGCTAACTGAAGCTGGTCGTTTAAGATGAATTCCATGTCGAAATATTTACGCTGAAACCGGACTAAATTAAGAAATAATTGCTTGAGAAGTAAAAATAGCTTAGAATCCGGAAAATCCCACTCCAAAACGCTCAAAGATTCGGCCTGAAACCACTACCAATTGATATAATGAATCTTGAAATTATCGTTGTTGTATCCCCCGATTACTTGTGTACGACCTTCATCAGCATCTTTCACGCTGGTGAATGCGTTTGAAGTTCTGTGGCCACGATCTGACCAGTTCCACCCAGGGTATTTTTCCAACAAAATTTCATTAAATTTATACGTTAAATCGAAATCCTTTTTTTGTTGATGAATATTGCTAATCAGCATATTATACGATTTTATACCCGTGTTTTCCAAATCACAGAAACAGGATGAAAACACAAAATAATAATACGGTCCGCGGCTATAATCAACGATAGGTGACTCGATGAAAATATCCATTTCATCTTCTTGTGGTCTTTCGGGATTGATATTGTTGCGATAAATATTCCCAATCAGGTTAAAACAAACATCAATTCCCGTTACAAAAAGATCATAATCGCCATCACCATCATAGTCGCCCCATCGAACTGTGCCATTCGAAACGCCAGGCAATCCGGCCATAAGATCCTTAAAACCAACATCTTTCTTATTTTCATAAACATAGGTATATGGTCTCTCCAAACTTTCGCCACAAATCACAATATCCGGATCGCCATCAGCATCAAAGTCACTGATATCAATGCTTGTGTTCATTAACTGGCGCATCCCATATTCTGGAAGTTCCTCATATTGAAGATCTTTCATTGCGCGATAAATCTTTGTGAACGGCATTCCTGAAGAGGTTTCGCCCGATATGATAAACTCCATCTTTCCATCCAGATTATGATCGAACCATGCGGCATCGCTGTGTTTCAAGCCGGGGAACATTTGTGGAAGCAGCTTATAATCATTATTTTGATAAACATAAATGCGTGTAATCGGACCTGATGCAGAAAGGCCGCTTACCAAAATATCAAGCATTTTATCGTGGTTTGCATCGGTCCAGCGTGCACAACCGTATTGAACGCCAGGCAATTTATAAGGAATCTCGGATAGCTTTCCGTCACGGTTTTCAAAAATTTTGGTAACAAGTATTTTGTTATAATCGCTTCCCGAACTTAAAACATCGAGGTCGCCATCGTTGTCGAAATCGCCAAACTCAACAGAACCATCCAACAAACCAGGCAATGTTGAAGGTAAATGCGTAAAAACATTGTTACCTTGCTGAATATAAATGCCGGCAATGGTCTTATTTCCGGTAGCTAACCCCGAGAGTACAATATCCTGAAGCCCATCTTTATTAAAATCAGCCACATCCATATCGCCTCGGCTAAATGCCGGCAAGCCACTGTTAATCGGACTAAACTGATCAGCTCCGGTTTGCTTGTAATAAATAGTTTTGGCTTGCATAGTATTCAAAATGGCTTCTCCGCTATGTACCAAATCGAGTTTTGAATCTTTCGAAATCCAAACAGCCGATGCATTGACCAGACCTTGGGGTTGTTTAGCTATTTCAGTGAAAATTTGAGCACTGAGTATGAAAACCTGAAAGTTTAAAACAATAAAAAGAAGCGTATTCTTAGTCAACTTATTCACGATTTATTGATTTTTTCATTTTTTTTGTCAAATATACGCTTGAATTTCACAATCAGGGTTTCAATATTGAAGGGTTTACTGATAAATGCATCGAATCCCATATCAAGGTATTTCTGATCCTGATCCATGAGAGAAAAGGCGGTGATAGCGATGATTGGAATATTGAGCTGATGCTCCTTGATTTTATTCATGGCCTCAATACCATCCATTTCAGGCATTTGCACGTCCATTAAAATAACATCAGGCTTTATTTTAACTGCCAAATCCAATGCGATAAAGCCATTTAAGGCATAAACCATATTAAAATTCATTCGTCTGAGCATCGATCCCATCAGCTTATGATTTGTTTCAACATCTTCTGCCAACAGCACTGTTTTGCCTTTGTAATCGGGATATAAACTCAATGCAACTCTTTCAGAATTTCTGTTGTTGTCATCCTCATCTATGGCTGTTGGAAGCGTAAAATAAAAAACGGTTCCATGTTTTTCAACCGATTCGACCCAGATATTGCCACCAAGCAGATGAACCAGATTTTTGGTTATTGCCAAACCTAAACCCGTGCCTCCGTATACCCTTGTGTGAGAATCATCTGCTTGTCTGAATCGTTCGAAAACGACCTCAAGCTTCGATGCTGGAATTCCAATTCCTGAATCACGAACATAAAACTGAAACTGATTATTGATCAATAAAACTCCTATTTCGATTTCACCCTGATGGGTAAATTTCAGTGCATTGCTCAATAGGTTTGTCAAAATCTGTTGCAGCCTGAGCCGATCGGTGAGAATCCATGCATTTTCAATATCTGCACGATGATTAAAAACCAGTTTGATACCTTTTTTTTCACTATGGTCGAGCTGTTGTTTAAATGTTAGATAAGATTCATCTAACAATGAGACAATCTGAAACGACGATGGCTGAATTTTTAATTCCCCGGCTTCAATTTTCGAAATATCGATAATATCGTTAATCAGATTCAGCAACAGACGGCCACTGGCTTTGATCATACTCACAAATTCAGCTTTCTCAGTCTCATCGTATTCATCGGACGACAACAAGTCGGAAAAGCCCAGAATAGCGTTCATCGGAGTTCTGATTTCATGTGACATATTGGCCAAAAATGCTGATTTTAATTTATCTGATTCCTCAGCCCTTTTCTTTGATTGAATGAGTTCCAATTCAAATTCCTTTTGGTCGGTGATGTTATCCAACAATGCCACAAATCCCATAAAATGATCATCATGCATCATTGGTGCTGCCTTTAGATGAAACCAATTGACAGTTTCATTTACAATCATCCTGAATGAAATCTCACTAACTGTATCCTCTTTACTGCCAAATATCTCCCAAAGTGCATTTACCTTAACACGTTCTTCGTCAATAACATGGCTGATCCACTTATCATCAAGAAATTCATTTTCGGGTATGCCTGTTACCTCCGTTAATCGGTTATTGATGAAAAGCACCTTTCTGTTTTTATCAGTAACTATGATTCCGGAAGGTGATGTTTCAGTAATGGTTTTAAATTTCTCTTCGCTCTGTTTAAGCGACACCAGCGTAGCTTCCCGTGCGGCAATCTGATCGACCAATTCCTTGGTTCGTTCCTCCACTCTTTCTTCAAGTGAATGATTCACCTGTTTTAAATGAACGCTCATCTTTTTGTTTTTCCGAAAACGCCAAAAAGCTAAAAACACGATGACTAATAAGATTAAACTAACCAAGAGAATGCTGAAATACTTCAACCTAAGGTCCTGTTCTTTAACCTTTAGCCGTAGTATTTCATTGTCAGTATCGATTTTATCGGTCTCATAACGAATTCTAATTTCTTCAATTTCGTAATGTTTGCGTTCGCTCATCATCGAATCACGGGTTGTCCACGCCTTGTTACTATATTCATAGGCTTCCTCAAATTGTTTTGTCTCCCTGAATATTTTGCTTTGAGTATTGTAATTATTATAAAGCACACTGAAATTATTCAATTGGAGTGCTATGACTTCCGATTGTTTCAAAAGTTTGGCTGAACTTACAAAGTCTCCCCGTAATAAAAGCAACTCGGCCATTTTGTTGTAAATAACCGCAAGGCCAAAATCTACCTTGTATCGAGTATATATTTCTTCTGCTAATTTTAAGTATTCCTGTGCTTTATCTAATTGATTGACCGCAATCAGTGCATCGCCCATAGTGCCGTATGTATTTGCCAGTTCAATTAAATCATTGTTTTTTTTTCGTAATTCAATGGTTCGGTTTAAATAGTCAATTGCCCGTTTCGGATCTTTCATTTTAATAAGATCCATGCCAATTGCATTAAGTGAATAGGCAATTTGCAATTCGTCTTTAAGGTGTTCTTTTATCACCAATGATTTCAAATGGAATGTAAGTGCGGTTGCTACATCTTCAGTAGCATAATAGACGTTCCCGATATTGGCAAGTGTGAATGCGATTCCCATGCTGTCGTTTTGACCTTCATATTTTTTAAGTACCTCAAAATGAACATTTAATGCTTTATCATAAATATGTAATTTACGATAACAAACACCTTCTTCATTTAAAATCTTAATTTTATATGTCTCGTCTCCAATTTGATTTGCCAGCAAAAGACCTTCCTGTGCAAAATCAATTCCTTTGGCAGGATCAAAATTGCGCAATGCGGCAACCAACTGACTATAAATTTCGAGTTTTTGAACGCCATTTTTGGATGGAAGTAAACTGGCTAAACTGTCGGTATATTGTTTGTTATATGCAAAAACACTGTTAAACCCTACAGTGAACAAGATTAAAAACAGAAGGGCAAGCTTGCCTCGCATAAAATAATCTAGATTAATTGCGGTTCGACAATTGCAAAAGTAATCAAAACCTAATTAATTTAAAAACAATTACTTTATTAAATAAATTTATTTAATTCATAGATCAAAGATTCAGGAACGATAGGCTTTGGCAGATAGGCATCAAAAGGTGCATTGGATCTGTCGAAATGGGGTGAATCGGTGAATGTGCTTTGCGATACCACCGGTAATGTTGGAAGCATTTTCTTGATACGTATTGTAGTCTCAAGACCGTCCATTTCAGGCATATTATAATCCATCAGAATAATATCGTACTTCGGATCATCTGCCAGCAATGATAGTGCCTTGAAGCCATCTTCAGCCCAATGTACACGAGCTCCCGTTTTATTGAGCATGGCTTTAATGAGCATAAAATTAATCTTAACATCATCAACTACTAAAATCTTCCTCCCATTGAAAACCTGATTCTGGGAATATAAATTAATGTTGGGTTCTTCACTTGTTTTCATTTTGTTTGTATTTTCACAGTTCTGAAATACAATATGCCAAATACAGACCAAACTTTTATAATACTGAACTACAAGTGTTTACATGATTATTGAAGATGAAATAAAATCCCAAATATGTCAATTATTCCCAATTTTGGAATTTTGATCAGAAATCAGCATGGATCATAAATTTTCATCAAAGTAGCAGGTAATTTTTTTAATCAGGTGTGCGCGGTCTTTGCCGCGCACATTATGTTCATGTCCAGGATAAACGAAATAATCGAGTAAAATACCTTCGTCAACGCATTTTTTAACAAATACCAGACTATTTTGCCACACAACTGTTTCATCTTCAGTTCCGTGCATAATCAGCAATTTTCCTTTCAAATTTTTCGCCTGATTGAGCAAACTAGCATTGGCATATCCTTCGGCATTCGACTGAGGCGTGTCCATATAACGCTCACCATACATCACTTCGTAGTATTTCCAATCAATCACAGGACCACCGGCAGTGGCCACTTTAAAAATTTCTGGATGTTGCAATTTAAGCGTCATCGCCAGAAAACCTCCATAACTCCAACCATCTACTCCGATACGTGCTGTATCGACAAACGGAAGCGATTTCAGATAATCAATCCCCAACAACTGATCTTCAATTTCTATTTTTCCGAGATTACGAAATATCGCCTGTTCAAATGCTTTCCCACGATTGGAAGTCCCGTGGTTGTCCATCGTGAAAACAAAATAACCCTTTTGAGCCAGATAATTCAAATAGAAATTTGCGCCGCCCAACCAACTTTCGCTAACCAATTGCGAATGAGGACCTCCATAAACATAAACAATTACAGGATACTTTTTAGTAGAATCAAAATCGATGGGTTTAATAGTACGACAATATAAATCGGAACTATCATTCGCTATCAGCGTAAATACAGAAGTTTCTCCCAACTTATAATCTTTCAATAAGTTACCATCTGTTTTAATAAGATTGGCATCTTTTGTTTTGGTGTTAATAAGCAAAATACATCGGGAAGTTTGTTGATTACTATAAATGTCGATAAGGTGTTTTCCTGATTTACTTAGCATTGAACGATGAGTTCCCTTAACAGAATTCAATCTTTCAGTTTTTCCATTTTTCGTGTTAACCTTATAAATATTTTGCTCGATCGGACTATCCTTCGTGGCAGTGAAATATATTTCATTTTTATCTGAACTGAAACCAATAAAATTAGTCACAACCCATTCACCCTGTGTATGTTGCTTAATCAAATTTCCTTTTGTATCGTATTCATACAGGTGGTTGTAACCATTGCGTTGACTTTGCCAAAGAAACCGATCCGGTTTCCCCGGAAAGAAAATCATCGGATTCATGGGTTCAACATATTTTTCGTCTTTTTCCTCGAAAAGTACTGCGGTCTTTTCGCCAGAGTTTACATCAAACGCACTCATTTTCAAATTATTCTGATCTCGATTAAGCAAACCAATATATATGGTTTGACTGTCAGGATTCCAACTGATGGAAGTGAGATATTGCTCGGCCGGCTCGCCGGTTTTCATGAAAACTGTTTTTTTTGCTTTAAGATTATACACACCCAAGGTAACCTCGTGGCTTTTTTCGCCGGCCATTGGATAACGTTTATTTTTTACTTCAGCGATGCGTGCGCCAATGTCCAAAATCGGATAATTTGCCACCATGCTTTCGTCCATGTGATAAAAAGCGATCCTATTACCATCGGGAGACCAAAAGATTCCACCTTTGATTCCAAATTCATTTCGATGTACAGCTTGCCCGCAGACAACACCTTCCGGTTCAGAAGTAATTTGTGTATGTATCTGCCCTTCTGCAACATATAAGTTATTTTCGATGGTATATGCAACGGTAAGTAAGGGTAGATTTACAACAAAGTTTTGTGCATTTTCGGGGAATTCCGAAATTTTCTGTACTTGTTTTTGTGTTGTGCTGAAAACAAATAATTCGTTTTTGCCAAAGAAATACAAGCGTTGCGAATCGATCCATTTTATTGTAGGAATCTTGGCGAGCGTATCAAAATCATTCAGATGCATCGCAACATTTAGACTCCGAAGTGTAAAGATTGTGTCTTTTTCGAATGTTTTTGCAGACAACTGAATAACAGTCTGATTGTCGATAAAAGTTATAATATCATCACCATCAAGCCATTGCATTTGGGTATAACCACCAGGGCTGAGTTTTGGATTCAGTCCTACGACTTCTTCGGGCGTAAATATTTTGTCCTGTGCCACCACAAATGAACACATCAAAAGCAACATCAGGCTGATGATAAATGAAAATCGCTTCATAATTTTTTTTGTTTTGTCATTAATACCAACCAAATCTTCGCCAGTTTACACTACCGAATGAACCGCATCAGCAAATTCACGTAATAAGTCCGGATCTTTTTCTAGAGCATTTCCGATAACGACAACGCTGGCACCGGCCTTTGCACATTGCGCTGCCCGCTCCGGTGTGCGGATTCCTCCGCCAACAATCAATGGTATGCCAATACTGCCACTAACCATTTTCACCATTTCATCACTAACCGGATTGGTGGCGCCAGAGCCTGCTTCCAGAAAAATAAGTTTCATGCCCAACATTTCCCCAGCCATGGCGGTACAGATAGCGATATCGAATTTGTCATTCGGAATAGGCAAGGTATTGCTCATATAGCTTACCGATGTTGGTTTTCCGCTATCGATCAACATATATCCTGTGGGTAAAGTCTCTAATTTACTGAGTTTTAAATAAGGAGCAGCTATCACTTGCCTGCCTATCAACATTTCTGCATTTCGGCCAGAAATCAGTGATAAAAATAAAAATCCGTCGGCTTTATAACTTATCTGGCTTGTATTTCCGGGGAAAAGTATCACTGGAATTTGTGCGTGTTTTTTTAAAATCTTGATACAGTTATCCAGATTGTCATTGGTGAGCAAGCTTCCGCCAACAAAGAAGAAATCGACACTGGCTTCTTGCGAAAGCCTTGCTGTTCGTTCTATTTGCTCATCGGTTGGTTTATCGGGATCAACCAAAACAGCAATTTTTTTTCCCGGCTTTATAAAAATATCGTAAAGGCTCATATAAGTGTTTCAGGATTCAAAAGTAGAAATTAAAAGAATTAGAGCGCTAATAAGTAATGAATAATTGACAATGGATTATGGATAATGCCAGCCTAGCCTTGGTCGGCTGGCAGGCTGATGACAAGATGGTGAAAATTATAAACATCTGACATTGTGAATTTTATAGAATATCATTATATGCTGAAACTTCTTCTTACGATTTTTTTGTGTGCTTTCCGGAAAATATAAAAGCTATCAGGACGGCGTCACAATAAAACCCGAAAAACATGAATCAATAATATTTAGATGGCAAATGGTCGTTTTTTTAAAAAACTGCTTCGGCAATCTTCCTTATGTTTTCCGAATTTCCCATTGTATAAAAATGTAATACCGGAGCACCTTTGGCAATCAATTCGCGCGATTGGACAATGGCCCATTCAATTCCCAATTCTTTCACTTGCTTGTTATTGGTACATTTTTGAACCTCTTTCACCAGTTCCTGTGGCATATCGATATTGAATGTCTGCGGTAACATATTCAAATGATTGACAGTAGAAATCGGCTTCAAACCCGGAATAATGGGCACATTTATTCCAATTTCACGACAACGATCCACAAATTTGAAATACTTTTTATTGTCGTAAAACATTTGTGTAACAACGAATTCGGCACCGGCATCAATTTTCATTTTCAGAAATTTCAAATCGCTTTCCATATTGGGTGCTTCGATATGTTTTTCGGGATAACCGGCCACGCCCACGCTGAAATTTGCCGGCGTAGCATTCAACAAATCTTCTTCAATATATTTCCCTTGGTTCAATTCCATAATTTGATTTACCAGATCGATGGAGTGCGCATGACCGCCCGGTTCTGCACGAAAATATTTCATAGATGGCTGCGCATCGCCACGAACAACGAGCAAGTTTTTCACGCCCAAAAACTGCAAATCAATCAAAGCATTTTCAGTTTCTTCACGCGTAAAACCTCCACAAATAATATGCGGAACCACATTCAAACCATAGCGATACATGATTGCAGCCGTTATTCCAACCGTTCCGGGTCGTTTACGGATGGTTTTCTTTTCGAGTAAACCATTGCTCAATTCCTTATAATGAAACTCTTCCTGATGATAGGTAACATTCACAAAAGCCGGTTTAAAATCCATCAAAGGATCAATCGTGCTTTGAATATTCTCTATATTCTGACCTTTTAAAGGAGGCAGTAATTCAAACGAAAACAGCGTTTTATCTGCTTTTTCGATTGCTTCATTGACTTTTAAAATATTATCCATGGTTGTTTATTTATAATTCAAATTTGAGTTGAGCAATCGCTCCATTTCTGAAATGCTGCTTTTTTTGCGTTTTGAATAATCCGAAAGCTGATCGCGACCGATTTTTCCAACATTAAAATACTGTGAATCAGGGTGTGCGAAATAAAAACCACTCACCGCTGCCGTTGGTGTCATGGCAAAGTTTTCGGTTAATGAAACGCCGGTATTATTTTGGGCATCGAGCAGATCGAAAATAATTTGCTTTTCTGAATGTTCTGGGCAAGCCGGATAACCCGGTGCCGGACGAATTCCAATATATTCTTCATGCAGAATTGCCTGAATATCAAATACCTCACCCGGTGAATAAGCCCAATATTCTTTTCGCGCTTTAAAATGCAGGTATTCGGCAAAAGCTTCGGCAAACCGATCGGCCAATACCTTCGCCATGATGGCATTGTAATCGTCGTTTTCCAATTCAAATTGTTTCACAATTGGATCTAAACCAATTCCAGCTGTTACTACAAAACAACCCAGATAATCTGTTAATCCTGAATCAGTTGGCGCAATAAAATCGGCCAGACAAAGATTCGGAATTCCATCAGCTTTTAGCTGTTGATTGCGCAAAAATTGAAATGTTGTAAGCTTTTTGTCGGAGGATTCATCAGTATAAATATCAACCGAATCGCCATCGGCCTTTGCAGGAAATATCCCTAAAACGCCTTTTGCCGTCAGCAGTTTTTCTTTCACAATCTTAGCCAATAAAACCTGTGCATCGTCGAACAGTTTTCGGGCTTCCTCGCCCTTGATCGGGTCTTCAAAAATTTGCGGATATTTTCCGCTGATGCGCCACGAATGAAAGAAAAATGTCCAGTCGATAAATGGAACCAATGCTTCCAAAGGTAAATCATCAATAACCGTAACGCCTTGCTTTATAGGTGAATGAATTGTATTTTGATTGAATTCACCAACGAATTTATTTTTTCGGGCATCTTCCAGACTGATATATGTTTCCTCGCTTCGGTTATCGCGATGTTTGTTGCGAAGCATTTCGTAACGGTCATTCAGCTCGCTGATATATTTCGTTGATTTTTCTTCATCACCCAACAAATTCGCAATCACCTGCGTAACCTTCGAAGCATCACGCACATGGACAACCGGTTTTTTGTAAGCCGGCGAAATTTTCACAGCAGTATGAATTTCAGATGTTGTTGCACCGCCAATCAACAAAGGCCAATGCAAGTTTAAGCGTTCCATTTCAGCCGCAACATGCACCATTTCTTCCAAAGATGGCGTGATTAAACCACTGAGACCGATGATGTCAACATTTTGTTCCTGAGCAGTTTGTAATATTTTAGATGCCGGCACCATCACACCTAAATCAATCACCTCGAAGTTGTTACAAGCCAACACAACGCCTACAATATTTTTACCGATATCATGCACATCGCCTTTCACCGTGGCTAACAGAATTTTTCCAGCTGAACTGGATTCCGTCACTTTTTCGGCTTCGATATAAGGAAGCAAAACAGCTACAGCTTTTTTCATCACGCGGGCACTCTTCACAACCTGTGGGAGAAACATTTTACCGGCTCCAAACAAATCACCTACCACTCCCATTCCGTCCATCAAGGGTTGCTCGATTACGTCTAATGCGCGTGGATATTGGGTTCTTGCTTCCAATGTATCTTCTTCAATGAACTCCGTGATTCCTTTTATGAGCGAATGTTTCAATCTTTCGCTAACGGAAGTATCGCGCCATGCATCGTGTTTTTCTTCTTTTTTTGGTCCAGATTTCAGGTTTTCAGCAAAACTGAGCAGTCGTTCAGTTGCGTCGGGACGGCGATTTAATACCAAATCTTCGGTCAATTGAAGCAATTCGGGTTCAATTTCGTCGTAAATCTGCAGCATTCCCGGATTCACAATACCCATATCCATACCGGCTTTGATGGCATGATATAGGAAAACCGAATGAATTGCTTCGCGAACGGTGTCGTTTCCACGGAAAGAAAATGACAGATTGCTCACGCCACCGCTGGTTTTGGCATAAGGCAGATTTTGTTTGATCCAAGCAACAGCGTTGATATAATCGACAGCATAATTATTATGTTCTTCAATGCCGGTTCCAATGGCGAGAATATTTGCGTCGAAAATAATATCCTGTGGAGGAAAATTTACTTTTTCGGTTAATATTTGATAAGCGCGTTTACAGATTTCCATTTTTCGTTCCAGCGACGATGCCTGTCCTTCTTCATCAAAAGCCATGACAACGGTAGCTGCACCATATTTTCGAATCAGCTGAGCATGTTCAATAAACTGCGCTTCACCTTCTTTCAAACTGATGGAATTGACGATGGCTTTTCCTTGCAAACATTTTAATCCGCGTTCGATTACCGACCATTTCGATGAATCGATCATCACCGGCAAGCGTGCAATCTCTGGGTCTGACATCAACATATGGAGAAATTTCTCCATTTCCACTTCAGCGTCCAGCATGCCATCGTCCATATTTACATCAATCACCTGCGCACCGCCTTCAACCTGATGGCGGGCGATTGTGAGAGCTTCTTCGTATTTTTTATCACGAATCAACCGTGCAAATTTGATTGAACCACTGACATTGGTTCGTTCGCCAATATTGACAAAATTGCTTTCGCGCTGCACTTTCAATGGCTCCAAACCTGTAAAAATTGTTGTAGGCACAATGGTCGGTACCACATGGCTTTTCTCCTTCGCTGAAACTCTGGCAAATTCGCGTATATGATCGGGCGTGGTGCCGCAACAACCGCCAACGATGTTTACAAAACCATGACTCACAAAATCGTGGATGTGAAAGGCCATTTGTTCAGGTGATTCGTCGTAGCCACCAAACTGGTTGGGCAATCCGGCATTTGGATAAGCACTGATGGGAAAGTCAGATTTTTGAGAAAGTTCTTCAATATACGGGCGCATTTGCTCCGCTCCTAGAGCACAGTTAAGTCCAATACTTAACAAATCGAAATGCGAAACAGAATGTAAAAATGCCTCCACAGTTTGCCCGGAAAGTGTTCTGCCACTGGCATCGGTAATCGTTCCTGAGATCATCACCGGCAACTTTTTACCAAGTTTGTCCTGCAAAAGCTGAATGGCAAACAGAGCTGCTTTGGCATTCAACGTGTCGAAAATGGTTTCGACCAATAATATATCAACGCCGCCTTCAACAAGCGCTTCAGCTTGTTGCAAATAATTTTCGACCAACTGATCATACGAAACCGCCCGAAATCCGGGATCATTCACATCGGGCGACATGGAAGCCGTTTTGTTGGTTGGCCCGATGGCACCGGCCACATAACGCGGTTTATCAGGGTTTTGAAGGGTAAATTCGCTGGCAACTTCACAGGCAATCCGTGCTGCAGCGTGGTTAATTTCTGTAACCAATGCTTCCAGATGGTAATCCGATTGCGAAATCTGTGTGCTGTTGAAAGTGTTTGTTTCGATGATATCGGCACCGGCTTCGAGGTATTCGCGGTGAATGGCCGAAATGATCTGTGGCTGCGTGAGGCAAAG
>CANNKD010000039.1 GCA_947505205.1 Bacteroidota bacterium
CTCAAGCATGCCGGCAAAAAAAGAAAACAGGAAATGATTGATGATGAGCAGGCTTAGATAAAAAGCCAAACGATAATCGGAGTTTTATATTAATACTCCATCGGCATGGTCAGCAACTGCTCATTCGTAAAAACGGGGCCGTCTTTGCAGACAAACACCTTCCCGACGTTGCAGCGGCCACATTTACCAAAACCACATTTCATACGGTTCTCGAGGGTGGTATAGATATCTTTATCCTGAAAGCCAAGCTTTTTCAATACCGGCATGGTAAATTTGATCATCACCGGAGGCCCACAAAGGATTGCAATCGTATTTTCGCTTGATGGGGCAATTTTATCGAGTACCATTGGCACAAACCCTATTTCACCTTTCCAGTCGGGCGTCTGTCCACCCGGGTCAACAGTCGTAATCAGCCTGATATCCGGCATTTCGTCCCATTGCTTCAATTCGTGTTTGTAAACCAAATCGGCCACCGAACGTGCTCCATATACAATGGTGATGTCCTTGTATTTTTCACGTAAATCAATCGTATTCCAGATGACACAACGCATAGGCGGCAAAGCGATTCCACCGGCAATATACAAGAGGTTTTTGCCTTCCCATTCCTCTATCGGAAAGGTGTTGCCATACGGACCTCTGAAGCCAACTGTATCGCCAATTTCTAAATTTGCCAGTGCTGCAGTAACCCTACCGGCCTTCCGGAAGGTACATTCGATATAGTTTTTGCGTGTGGGCGATGATGCGATACAGAAAGTAGATTCACCTTCTCCGAAAACCGAATATTCGCCAAACTGCCCTGCTTTAAAAGTAAATTTCTCTGCATCATCTGCGTTTTTAAATCTCAATCGAAAAGTTTTGGCATCAGAGGTTTCATCAATGATGTCTTCAATCGCCATCAAATAGGGTTTGTAAATATTGTTGCACATAGCGTGTTTGATTTAAATACTTTGTAAAACCTCCAATTGTTCCGCGATATTCATATCAACCGGACAAGCACGCGAACAACGGCCACATCCCACACAACCCAGCGATTCGTTTCGTTCGGGCATATATGAAAACTTATGCATAACACGTTGCCGCCAGCGTTGACTCTGCACTTCGCGCGGATTGTGCCCCGATGTATGCAAGGTAAAAAGTCCGAAACCACACGAATCCCAACTTCGGTAACGCCGCCCGTAGCTACCTTGTGCTTCATCCTGAATATCAAAACAGGCGCAGGTAGGGCACACATATGCACAGGCACCGCAACCAACACATCGGAGCGAATTATTTACCCAAAATGGGTTTTCGAAGGAATCTTTTAAATGCTCCGTAACTTGCTTATAATCGAATCTCTGTTTCACCGTTGCAACAATTTCAGCTTCATTGTTGTATGATTCGAACAAATCCGGAGATTGTTCCAGGATAGCTTTTCCCTTTTCGGTGATAATACTTACCTTATAATCACCATTTTCCAGTTTTAGAAGCAAAATATCAGATCCTTTTACTGCATCGGGTGAGATGCCCACCGAAGTGCAAAAACAGTATGCATCGCTTGTGCTACAAGCCAATCCGACCACTGTCAGTTTTTCGAGCCGTTTGGCGAAGAATTCATCTTTGATGTCCCAACAAAAGATTGAGCGAAGAACATCATAAGCCGCCGTATCACAAGGATGTGCGCCCCACAAAACCACTTCGGGGATTTTATCCAGGTCAATATCCGTAACTGAACTTTCAGTTTTACTGTTGGTAAAATAAAACAGGTTTTCCACCTTTGGAAAAACTACGTTCTTCACCGACAAGGTTGATTGCAGATGATCGAAAGTAACATCTTTAAAATCAGGATTATATTGATAATTCACTTTCTTATCTGAGGCTTCAACCGGCGCATATATTTTTCGGTCTTCCGATAATTTAGCGTACAATTTTGCCAACGATTGTTTCCGGATTATTTTGAATGTCGTTTCCATAATCAAATTATAAAACTTTCTTTATCATTGGGCGCATACGTTGACAAAACAGAACTCATTTTGTCCGAAATGCCAGCATAAACGCCGAAATAACTTTGCGCCTGATCGACCAAATGCATGGTTAATAAATGGCAAGGAATGCCAACCGGACAAGCCCTGCCACATTCGCCACAACTGATACATCTTCCGGCAAGGTGCATCGCCCTAAGGATATGCCATTCCATATTACCCAAATTATTCGATTGAACCGGAATCCATTGAGGCTGGTTGCACTCGACCGCGCATCGTGTGCAATAACACATCGGGCACGATTGCCGGCAAGCATAACATTTTATACATTTCGAAAATTCCTTTTGCCAAAATTCGAATTTCTCCTGCATATTTAGCCTGTTCAAAGTTGCCAACATATCCTGTTCTTTGGCAGGATTGCCCAATTCACACTTTTCGATATAATGCTGCATTACAGTAATATCTGCAAAATCAAGAACTTCACCATCGCCAGAAATCCCCAATACAACCACATTCTCCGGTGAAAGTTGCTGTTCGGAAATCAATACCATAATACTACGCATGATCGGTAATGTTGCAACAATTCCCATTTTTCCAAATTGTTTAACCTCCTTTTTTGTGAGATAAACCGCAAGGTTTTGAATACATCTTTCGTCAAAAATAAGTGAGTCAGCCTTGTTGGAATCAGTAATAAAAACTGGCCTGACCTTCCCAGAGCTTCCGGTTTCAAATCCAATAATAACGCTAACAATTTTATTTTCCAGTAATTCTTTTGCTTTAAGTATAAGATTATGCATGGGTCACCTCCTCTTCTATTGATGTATTCACCATCTGTTTGTAAGAGACATAAGGTCCTAGTTCACGAACGCGGGTAACAGTTGAATTCACTACTTCGGCCCAGCGGGCACCTTCGGCTGCTGAAACCCACGAAAATGTGATTCGGTTCATGTCGATTCCCATAAAATCCATCAACTCCTTAAACATGATCCAACGACGCTTCGCATGGAAATTACCCGAAGTATAATGGCAATCATTTGGATGACAGCCCGAAACGATGATTCCATCGGCTCCGTTTGCGAAAGATTTCAACAAAAGCATAAAATCAATTCTTCCCGTGCACGGAAAGCGTATTATTTTGACATTGCTCGCATATTTAATACGGCTTGTCCCTGTTAAATCGGCACCCGCGTAGGTACACCAATTACAAACGAATGCGACTACTTTTGGCTCAAATTCTGACATTTGTATTTTGTTAGTTAGCTAATTTAATAAAGCTGGAAGCCCGAAGATGCCTGCTCGGCTGCAAGACGAGGAAGCCCGAAGTGGGAAGTAAATTCTTCCTGACCAATTTGATTTTTTCCTTAAGCTTCATCACAACTTTTCTATAATATGTTTAATTTTTTTTAACTCCCAACGCCGAACTTCTCAATACACATTCAGCAGCGCCATCACTTCAGTGTACATCTGATTATTCGTATATCCATGTAAATCAATTGATTTCGAACGACACAAAGCAACACATGTGCCACAACCCTGACATAATCCTTCGTTTATTTTTGCAACAGTTTTGATCGTTTTTCCATCGCGGTTTTTGAATTCTTCGCGTTCGATGGCCTGATATGGACAAACCGACTGACACAGGAAACAACCCACACAGGTTGAATACAATGGTGGTGAACAACGATTTACAAAAGCAACGAGCGGTTCGCGGGTGAGTTCGTTTTGTGAAAACAGAGCTGCAACCTTTACAGCAGCACCGGAGGCCTGAGAAACGCTATCTGGTATATCCTTCGGATTTTGACATGCCCCTGCTAAGAAAATACCTGCCGTATTGGTTTCAACAGGTTTCAATTTCGGATGTGCTTCAGCAAAAAACTTATGCGAATCATACGAAACATGCAATTTCTGAGCGAGTTCTTCTGCGCCTGAATTTGCAACACCTGCGGTAGCCAATACAACCATATCTGCCACAATTTCAAGAGGCTGAGCACCAAGTAAAGTATCTACTCCTTTCACGATCAGTTTTCCATCACATTCGTAAATGGTTGATACACGGCCACGTATGTAATTTACATAATCCTCTTCAATGGCACGCCGAACAAATTCATCATAGTTTTTCCCGGCTGACCGGATATCCATATAAAACACATGCGCCTTGCCTTCATGCACCTTATGCTTATAAAGCATGGCATGTTTAGCGGTGTACATACAGCATATTTTTGAGCAATAAGCGATGCCTTTTGCCGGATCGCGTGAACCTGCACAAGCCACAAAAACAATATTTTTCGGAACCACACCATCCGAAGGTCTCAAAATGGCTCCTCCCGTTGGACCGGATGCAGATGCAAGCCGTTCAAACTGCAATCCATCAATCACATCTTTGTATTTTCCAAAACCATATTCGGGGAAAAAATCGGTTCTTTTAATATCAAATCCGGTGGCAATCACGATTGCTCCAATCTGAATTTCGAGAATCTGATCAGGCTGATCAAAACGTATTGCTTTGGTCGGACAAACGATTTCACAAACTTTGCATTTTCCTTTTATATAATAGGTGCAATGTTCACGATCAATCACTGGTTTGTTTGGAACTGCCTGAGGAAAAGGTGTATAAATGGCCGGACGAAATCCCATTCCTTCTTCAAATTCGTTTGGAATCTTTTTTTGAGGACATTTTGTGGTACATAATCCACATCCGGTGCAGTCTTTTTCATCAATACTTCTTGCTTTTTTCCGGATCTTAACGGTGAAATTACCGATGAAACCATCCAGACTTTCCACTTCAGAATATGTATAAAGTGTGATGTTTGGATGTTGGGCTACCTCCACCATCCGTGGCGTTAAAATGCACTGCGAGCAATCGAGCGTGGGAAATGTTTCGGATAATTGCGACATATGACCGCCAATAGAAGGCGATCTTTCAACCAAAATTACCTTATGGCCTGTATTTGCAATGTCTAAAGCCGACTGAATACCGGCAATTCCACCTCCGATTACAAGTGCTGTTTTGGTAACCGGAACTTTTATTGGAAGTAAGGCATTGTTTATTTTAACCTTTTCAACCAGAATCCGAACGATATCAATGGCTTTTTCGGTTGTCATATCGTTTTTTTCATGAACCCACGAACAATGCTCACGCAAATTCGCCATTTCACACAAATAAGGATTCAGTCCGGCTTCGGCGGCGGCCTTTCGAAATGTGGGCTCATGCATCCTTGGCGAACAAGCTGAAACAACGATTCCGGTGAGTTTATATTCCTTAATGGCATCCTTTATCAGGGTTTGTCCAGGATCGGAACACATATATTTGTACTCAGTGGAATAGGCAACGTGTTTCAATTTGCCTATAGTTTCTGCAACGCGTCCGCAATCAACCGTAGCACTGATATTTTCGCCACAATGACAAATAAATACACCAATTCTGGCCATGCTATTTAAGTTTTAATAATTCAACTATTTGATTTTCGATTAATTAACATGAATTCAGCTATCAATGTTTACCGGAACAAAATGACGTTGTAGTCCAACTTCTTTCGGACTCAATCCGACTGCTAAACCGAGTGCCTGGGTTACAAACAAAATCGGTAGCGTAAACTTCGTTTTGAAATATTGATTGATATCAGGTCGCCGCATATCCAGATTTGAGTGGCACATCGGGCAAGCCACAATCATAAATTCGGCTCCTCTATGCTCAGCATCTTCAATAATTTTACCTGAAAGTTTTGAAACAATATCTGTTCTCGAAACAGAGAATCCTGCACCACAGCACTCTGTTTTGTAAGGAAAATAAATTGGATCAGCTCCGATTTTCCGCATGACCTCGTCCATGGTCTGAGGGTCTTCTGAACGGTCGTAATTCAAAACCTTATTGGGCCTAACCAACAGACATCCGTAGTAACAAGCAACTTTATGTTTGAATGGCAGTACAAGTTTTTCTTCAATTCCTGGAATGATATATTTATCGAGCCATTCGATTACATTTAAAATTTTTGTCGTACCCCGATAATCTAACTCGATCACTTTTTTGATTCGGTTTTTTATTTCAGGTTCCACTTTTAATTCATGCTGCGTAACAACGAGTCTGCTATAACAGGCTGCACATGGGACAAGCACTTCATCTAGACCATTTTGTTCGGCAAGCGCAAGTATGCGTGCTGGTAGGGCTAGTGATAATTCTTTGTTCAGGTTATGTGCAGCAGTGGCTCCACAGCAATTCCAGTCAGGTATCTGAACGAGCTCAATATCAAACACTTTCGCGATGGCAAAAACCGATTCATTGTAGTCGCGGGCTGAACCATTTAATGAGCATCCGGGATAAATACCAATTTTCATTTCAGACCTCCTTTTTAGATGTTTTTTTGAATATCCCCGAAATCTGAGGAGTTCCTTTGATCATTTCTGGAATAAAATGCAATTTCCCCCTCGAAATCATTTTTGGTGCAAGCGTAATATCTTGTAACATATTCAGTGACCTGCGTTTATAATCGATGATCAATCCAAGTTCGTACAAACGACCTGTATATTTGATGGTATTCAAAAACGATTTATGGAAAGCCACAATGTTTTTTGCTTTAGGGTTGACCATCTTCTGCTTGATGGATCTTTGTCTCAAGAAATCCATCATCGATGGAATATCAATCTCCATCGGACAGCGACTCAGACACATTTCGCAGCTGATGCATAGCCAGATTGATTGTGATTGCAGAATGTTTTCATCATGCGCCTGATTTTCAGTCTGAAGTAAACGCATTACATAGCTCGGGGGCATATCCATTTCAGTGGCTACCGGACAACCTGCTGAGCATTTTCCGCATTGGTAGCATTTCTGTGTATGCACATCAACATTCTTTTCGATGGCAAAAGCAAGTGAATTTCTTTCGATCTGATGGCTTGAATGAGACATAATCTACATCTAAAAACGTTAAACAATGCTTGAATATTGACGAATGAACTGTACCCTTTCAAAAGCGGCCGGATATAGAACTTTTGAATGACTCATGATCCCTCTAAAATCTGAAATAGACTGATAATGATGTAGTTCCATCCATTTTTCGATTTTCAGGAGAATTTCAGGAAGAACTTCAAAGCTATCCTTATAGAAAAGTGAAACCATTTGAACAACATCGGCACCGGCTAACAATTGTTTGATGATGGTTTCAAAATTATGAATCCCCGTTGAAGCAGCTATGTCGCAGCTAATTTTGCCCGACAACAGCGCTATCCATCGAAGTGATTGTGAATATTCTTCGGCATTACTAAAAACATTTGAAGCTGTTATTTCGAGCGTATCAATATCTATATCAGGATTATATGGTCTGTTAAAAAGTGTCAAACCTGAAATACCTGTCTCCGATAGTTTTTTAACAGTTTGTGCAAGGCTGGAAAAATAGTATCCAATTTTTAATGAAACAGGAATGCTGATATATTTCTTCACCTCAGCGATGATGTCAAAATAAACCTGTTCTATTTCGCTGCCACTTCTCTCAAAATTGGAAGGCAAAATATAAGCATTCAGTTCAATAGCATCTGCTCCTGCATCTTGAAGTCGCTTAGCAAAGTATTGCCAATCGTATTGTGTGATACAGTTAACACTGGCGATTACTGGAATATTAATTGCCTTTTTAGCATCTTTCACCAATTGAAGGTACTGATTTAAGGTGTGTTCCGAAGCATAATTACTCAGATAATCAAAGGCTTCAGTGAAATAAAATTCGTCCTTGCTTACAATATCCTGAAATGTGTTTTTCCAGGATTGCATCTTAGATTCATCTGATTGTAGTAGTTTTTCCGTTTCAAATTTTATCTGTTCTTCGAAAACAGACTTTAAAATAACTGCTCCAGCTCCATTTTTAGCAATTGAAATTAGATTTTCAAGGGAAGAAGTAAGTCCCGAACTGCCTACTATTATTGGGTTTCTCAATTGTAAGCCTAAGTATTTACATGATAAATCAACCATAATACATCGCTATAATTATGGTGTGAAATTATTAACAATATATTTCACTTCGACATAAAAACGTAATTTATAGTAATTCTATATAAGCTACGATTACTAATGGATTGAATTTACTGTGGTAAATAAGTGGAAGGGTGATTTATAAAAAAACCACCATTCACAGTTTACAAAATATAAAAAAAAGCAATTATCTTGTTTAAAAAGATAATTGCTTTTTGTATTATTTAACTGAAATACAATTATTTATAAATTTCTATTTGAATACTTTCACTGCTTCCAAGGCAATTTTATCGGTTGGTTCGTAGGCAAGAATTTTTTGCCAATACAGTATCGACATATCTTTATTGTATTTAACACCGTCGGCATTTTTTGCCGCCTTCTCATTCAGGTATTGCAGGTAATGGTAATATCCCAGATAACGATAGATTTCTAATATTTCATTTTTAAACTTAACAGTGTCATTTTTAGCTTCAATAACAGTTAGAGCGTTCTCATAATGCACTTTCGCTAAACCTAATTCCGATTCAGGATCAAGTTTCGACTGCATGCGTGCACGATAAATATAACCCAGATGTGAGTTCGGTGATAGTTTGCTTACTGTACTGAAACAGGAATCGGCCAAAGTGATATATTCCTTAAACTTGGTAGTATCACTAGCAACAGCACTATCTGTTGCGATATAATTATAATCAAGCCCCATGTTAAAATAAATCATGGCACTCACATTTGATGTTTTGCTGATTAATTTCTCATACGATTCTTCAGCATGAATATAGTCTTTCATTTTCTCGTATGCTTTTGCAATATCTTCATATAAATAGGTTTTGGTTGAATCCATTGCCAAAGCATTTTGTAGATTTACGATTGCCAAGGAATCTTTTCCCTCTTTGCTCAAGAGTTTACCATAATATTCATAATCGGAGAAAATAATTTTATCATTTCCAATATCCTTGCGTAAGGAGAAAAACTTAGACATGGCGTCTAAACCTTTCGAACTTTTCTTCAGCTCAAAGCTTGTATAACCTTGTAATCGCAGGAGAACAGCATTTTCGGGATCAATTATGAGGCTTTTATCGATGAGTTCGTTCGATTTGGCATATTCCTTATTGAAATACAATATATTGATATATTTCGATAAATCTTTGGGTGTAGTTTCGGCAATAGCCATATACTTACCAAAATAATAGCTCGCCTGACTGTATTTACCAATTGTATATTCAAGTTCGCCCATCGATTTTAATGCAGGAATATAAGCGGTATCAACTTCTAATACTTTTAGCAATTCCTGCTCGGCACCGCCATAGTTACGTGCTAATAAAAAAATATAGGATAATTTAGTCCGTGCCTCTGAGTTATTTGGTGAATAATATAAAGCCTGCTCATAGCGTCCGGAGGCTTTACCATAATCCTCACCAAACAATGTCTTTTCAGCAATCTTCGTATAAATTCCACCGGCAATAATATACGCTTGGATGTATTTCTTATCAATCTTGGTGGCCATTTCCAATGATTGTTTCCAATTACTTGTATCGCCCGTCATATATCGAACCTCAGCCAGCTGCGTAAGCGCGTAAAGATCTTTCGATGAACCGGCCAACTTCTGTGCTCTATTATAATTCGATACGTCAGGAACCTTTTTATTATTAAAATCAACAATGTTCTGACATATCAAGGCCATTGGAGTTCCGACTGCAACAGTTGTTATTTTCGTGTAATAAAGGTTAGCTGAATCAATAATTCCCTGATCCTGATAAATTTTTGCCAGAGTATAAAGCAAATAGGTATCATTACTCGATTGTGCTGCCGGAACAAGTATTGCTTTTGCATGGTTGTATTGACCCATTTCTACTAACCGTGTAACCAAATTCATATCCTGAGCACTAATAGAATTCATTGTAAGCGTTACAATTGAAAATACGAAAAGGTAAATTGATAATTTAATGTTCGTCATGGTGTTATTATAATGAATGTAAATGATATTTTTCAGCAATTAGTTTTTATTAACCTGTATAATCCTTACTGGTTGCGTATAAGGTAAAATTCCTGTTTTTAATATGATACGCTGCCCTTTATCTCCGGCAGCAAAAGCAGAAAAACCTGTCTCTAATCCCACACGTGGTTCAGTATTGATCATATAAATATACCGAGTGAAAGGATATTTGCCAGTTGCAATATAGGCTTGATAAGGCTGGTATGAATTTTCAGGAATAGCTATTTCTTCTTTCGAAATGGCGACAACATTCACCTTATTTAAAAATGAAAGGCAAGAAGGATCGTTTCTGTCGCTCACCCAACTCACACCAATTAAGCCAAGTGCGTTTGGAGTTTCGGCAACAAAATCAACCACGTCTTTGTTATATTTCATGGATGACAGTTGAGAACCCAAATCTCCGGTATGTGTAATTGAGTCAACCACATATCGCACAATGCTTGAATTTGGATTATCGAAAATAACCTTCATATTACCCAATTTCGAAGCAGGATTAATCTGATTCCAGTCGGTGATATTTCCCAGAAAAATATCTTTCATCTGCTGAACAGTCAACAAAGTATCCCTATTTGAAGGATGCACGAGTATTGCAATCCCGTCTAAAGCCAGCTTTACTTGTTTCGGATTTAACGTTTTACCTTTGAAATACGATAATTCCTTTTCCGACAATGGCCTTGGCACGACTATCATCCTTACGCTATCAGTTAACATTTGCTTAAATGCATCCACCTCGGGCATATATGTAATATTAACCTTAGCTTTTTTATAGATTGCATGAAAAACAGGAGAGACTGCCTCGAGAATTGGTTGAAATGTTTCGTCAACAGCAATTACAATTTCGCCACTGGTTGGTGTATCCAACACTTTACCGTCATTGCCTTGATTGTTACATGAAATCAAGACGAAACTGGCGACTGCCATAAATAATATTTGAAAACGACTCATCATTTTACCGAATTATTTCAACAAACAGGTCATCATTATTTCATTCTGTAATTTTACAATACAAATATCGTGCAAAAAATTATTCTGAGGTTGAATCAGGTCGTTGATCTTTCATAAATTGAACAAAAAGTCGATATCCGCGAAATAAACCATAGATGAGCAATAATAATCCAACGCCAATATTCTGCCATTTATCAAACAAATCCCAACCCGCTATTAACAAGAAAGCACCTACAAAAATGTAGAGTGCAATCATGATTAGGTTCGAATATCGAAACATTTTATTAGGCAACTTCATCCTAATAACATAATTAGTACGTTTTTACTGAAGCGTGAACTTGATCGGAAGATTAAACTGCACCGGAACCGCTTTACCATTTTGTTTACCCGGAATCCAGCTCGGCATAGATTTCACCACACGAATTGCTTCCTCGTCGCAACCACCACCGATTCCGCGTAATATTTTCACTTCGGTTATCTCACCTTTTTTGTTGACAACAAAAGAGACGAAGACAATCCCTGAAATACCACTTTCTCTGGCCATTGCCGGATATTTGATATTTGTTGCAATATAACGCATCATACTTTCAGTTCCACCTGGAAACTCAGGCATCTGTTCAACGATTGTAAATGGTTTTTCGTAAACATCATCGGTTACATCAGTTTGAACATTCTGCAGATCACTAATGTCTTTTGCGTCAGCATCACTACTGTTACCTTGCACATCAGCAGCTGATACAGATAATTTTGAATCTGTAACTACTTCCTGCGTTTTCATGATATCCTCATCCTTAACCTCAGCATCGGCTTTGATTACAGGAGCAGTAAATTTGATTGTACTTTTGATCTTTTGTACAATTTGTTGCTCAATTTCAATCTTTGGCTGGTCAATTGCTTTGGCTTTAGCCTTTTCCAAGGCAATATTTGCCAACGCATTCACATCAACAACAGCCTCTCTTCGTTCAGGCATAACTGTTTTTATCAACGCTGGCAGGGTAAATGCTGCTAAAGCTAAAATCAGTGTTGCTGTAAGTGCCCAACGATGGTGTTTTGAAGATAATTTTCGCAGAAGATACGCACCATAATCCTGGTTACGGCCTTCAAAAATCATGTCCACCCAAGCATCAGAAAAAATATTGACTTTTTGCATTGCAATACGTCCTTTCTTTATTATTTAAAATGTGCTTTATAATTTAATCTTAGTGTCAACGAGTTGTTTGCTTATCGAATCAAGGTCAACAATGGCATAACGGCTTATGCTTGAAATGTTCATCTCGTCCAAAGCATCAACAAGGTTTTTATAGGTAGCATCATCTGTGGCCATGATTCTGACAACAGGTGCATTTTTCCCGGCCTTTATTTCGCTCAACTGCTTACGATAAATATCCTCTGCCATTTTTGTTCTGGTTTTTTCGATTTTCAAATCTTCAACCTGTTTGGCAATTTCGTAGTTTTTCTCAAGCAGCACTGAACGCAATCCTTTTGAAGAATAATCTGTTTCTTTCACCCCTTCAATATTTGGCTGTCCGAAATAGTAGAAAACTTTATTTTCTTTTGCAAGGATTAAGGTTACGGCTTGTGATGCTTTCGCAACAGTTTGGTTTTCTTCCGTCACCTTTTTATCAGAAGGCATGGTAATTTCCATGGTTTGCTGCTTAATCATACTTGTTGTAAGCATAAAAAAGGTAATCAACAAAAAACCCAAATCCACCATCGGAGTAAAATCGATTCTGGTCGAGGCTTTTTTGGCTCGTTGTTTTCCATCTCCCTTTTTATGAGATCCGGAATCTTGACTTACTTCTGCCATTTTCTTTTCTTTTAATTATTGATTAACGCTAGATTGCGGCTCCTTCAAGTCTTGTGATCAGATTATAGCGATTTTCATCAATCTGCTGTAAACTTTTCATCACCTTTTTAATAACCGGATATGGGGTGGTTTCGTCGGCTTTGATTGCAATGCGTGAATTACTATTGATTTCACGTGCAATTTTAACCCAATTTCGCAATTGATTGTCTGTCGAGTCAACCGGGATTCCCAAATTATTTGAAGCTTTGTCTCTTTCTTCCATTTTCATTCCCAAATATACACCCATTGCTTCAATCGGATTACCTGAAATGTCCATCAGTGTGTAAGTGTAGATTTCTTTTTCACTTAACTTAACACCATATTTCTCTGACATTTTGGTAATGAGTTGCATTCGATTATCCTGTCCATCAATTCCAAAAAACACCTTACCTTGTCTATCAATCAAAATGGTCATGATATTGGTTTCAGGTATCTTAATCTCGGAAATGGAGGAGGGCGTGAATACAACCACCGGTTCCTTTTTAACAAAATTTGAGGTAAGCATGAAGAAGGTAAGCAACAGGAAGGCTACGTCGGTCATAGCCGTCATATCAACATGTGTACTCTTTCGTGCTACTTTTACTTTTGGCATAGTTTTACTTATTTAAAACAAGTGAAATTAAGAAGCGTGATTGGTGGCATAAGATTTTACAATGCTATAACCGGCTTCGTCAATACTGTAAGTTAATTTGTCGATCTTGGCAGTAAAGAAATTATAGAATACCAAAGCGACAGCACCTGAACCGATACCAAAAGCAGTGTTTACAAGTGCTTCAGAAATACCGTTAGCAAGCGCAACTGAGTCAGGTGCACCGGCATTAGCCAAAGCAGCAAAAGCTCTGATCATACCAATAACTGTTCCCAACAACCCAACCAAAGTGGCTAATGAGGTGATGGTTGCCAAAATAACGAGGTTTTGCTCCAAACTTGGCAATTCCAATGAAGTAGCTTCTTCAACTTCTTTCTCTAAGGCAGCAATTTTCTGGTCTTTGGTCTGCGTTTGATCCTTTTCGAGGAAAATATATTTTGTAAGTACCGATTTTACTACATTAGCAACAGATCCTTGTTGTTTATCACAGGCTGCAATGGCTTCATTCAAATCGTTTTTGGCCAGACATTGATTAATGTAGTGAACAAAATCAGAAACTGAACCTTTTCCCGATGCTTTGTTGATAGCGATAAAACGTTCAATAACAAAAGTGATAACGGTCAAAAGTAAAGTCATAAGTACAGGTACGATGATACCACCTTTATAGATAATACCAAAATAATCACCCGGAATAGGTGGATTAGCATTATTGCCGCCTTCAAAATGACTGCCACTTCCCATAATGAAGTTGAAAATAAAAATTGCAGCAACAAATGCGAGTGGAATTACTAATGACGAAAAACTAAGTTTTGAACCCAGTTTTTTTGATTCTCCTTTTTTCATGAATTGAGATTTTAAAAGTGATTAATTATTTAAAATGTTTATAAAATACTATATAAAGAACTGACAAAATATACAACAATAAAACACTGATAAGTAACGAAGTAAACGATATTTTAGTATAATTTTATACGGGTTGCCTGATTATTTTTTTCAAAACGAGACTAATTAACATTCACATTTTTAAACAATGATCCTCAATGAAACACCCAAAAACAAATACGAAAAAGAACATCTTCTTATCGGCGGCTAAATTAAAAGTTTTTATCATTAAAAAACAATGTATTTAAAAAAATGTGTCTTTACTCCCAAAAAAAAACCAATTAGACGCAACACAAATCAAGACATGATTAAGAGTTCAAAACAATTTTTCGCAACTATTCAGCCCATGATGAATTTAATCCAAATTTATAAATGCCACAGATTTAATGAAATTTTTCATACCGACTTATCGGTATGAAAAATTATTAATCATTGAAAATATTGCTTTTGAGGTATAAGTGCCATAGCTAATAATCTGTGAATCTGTTGCTTCAATGTGGTGAATAGGTTACAACTTACACTACTTCTCTTTAATAAATAAAGCACTGATCGCACCTAAAAACATACTAACTCCGGCCATTACGATACACAGAATGGGATTATCAGCAAAGAAATATTTCAAAATCAGGCCACTGAAAACACCGCTAACAATTTGCGGAATTGTGATTGACATATTAAACAAACCCATATAAACACCCATTTTTTTTGGGGGTATCGAACTTGCTAACATTGCATACGGCATGGCTAAAATACTTCCCCATGCAATACCGATACCAATCATGGGGATAATTAGTAAATATGGATTGGTGAAAACAAGAAATGAAAGTAAAGATACGCCTCCGATACTAAGTGCAATCGCATGTGTCAATTTCTTTGAAAGCCGTTTGGCAATGACCGGCAATGATAAAGCAATAATGGCCGAAACTCCATTATAGACTCCAAATAAAATACCAACCCAATCGCCAGCTTCACCGAATAGTGTTGAATTTGGATCTGTTGTTCCGTAAAACCTCAAAGCTACGGCAGGTGTTGTATAAACCCACATCGAAAACAACGCGAACCACGAGAAAAATTGAACGAGCAACAACTTAAGCATGATTGGCGGAATGAAAAACTTTTTGGGCTTTTCTTCTAATTTTGAGTCTTCCTCTAATATATCAGGTGGATACTCTGTGGTTGTAAAGATGGTCCATAAAATAGTGGATATCAATACAAAAGCACCAAAATAGAATGAATACGTTACGTTATCAGCAACAAGTCCGGTAGCGGCTGCCTCTTTCGAAACGCCAAACCAGTTTCCCAACATATAGGGCAACCAACTACCAACCACGGCACCAATACCAATTAGCAATGTTTGAACCGAAAATCCGAGTGTGTGTTGCTCTTCCGGTAACTTATCTGCAACGAGTGCTCTAAAAGGTTCCATCGAAATATTGATGGATGCATCCATTATCATCAGCAAACCTCCGCCAATAAACATGGGAGCAATAAATGAAGCCAGATGAGGTGCATTGGGCATGAGGACAAGCGCGATACTGGTTAAAATTGCTCCAACCAAAAAATAAGGTCTCCTTCTGCCCAGGCGGTTCCAGGTTTTATCACTCATTAAACCAATAATTGGTTGAACAATCATTCCGGTTATCGGAGCAACCAGCCAAAACCAACTTAACTGATGTACGTCAGCACCAAAAGTTAACAAAACACGGGAGGCATTTCCGTTTTGGAGCGCAAATCCGAATTGGATTCCCATGAAGCCAAAACTCATATTCCAAATCTGCCAAAAACTAAGGCGAGGTTTCTTTGCTGACATAATTTTAATTATTTTGAATGGCTAAGTTATAGAAGTATTTAAGGGTACAACAAAATTGAATGAAAAAAATTAAACATAATTGATTTTCAATTGTTGATTATGTACTTTTGAGATTATTATTATCCATTATATTCACCATTAACATAAAAAAATTAGCCTTATGAAAATCCTTAAAATCACACTCTTCATCCTGGCCGGTATCATTGCATTGTTTTTAATTGTGGCTTTATTTGTCGAAAGCGATTATGCTGTTTATCGGCAAATTGAGATTAACAAGTCAAAGCCGGAGGTTTTTGAATTTACCAAATACCTGAAAAACCAAAACCAGTATAGTGTTTGGGCAACTGCTGATCCAAACATGAAAAAGGAATTTCACGGAACTGATGGCGAAGTTGGTTTCGTTTCGGCCTGGGACAGCAAAATAAAAGATGTTGGCAAAGGTGAACAGGAAATCACAAAAATTACTGGAAGTGAACGTATTGATTATGAATTACGTTTCATCGAGCCTTTTGAATCAAAGGATCTGGCATATATGACTTTTGAAGCAGTTGGTGACAGCACTACTTCAGTAAAATGGGGTTTTGACGGACACATGAAATACCCGATGAATATCATGTTATTGTTTATGGATTTTGACGAAATGCTCGGAAAGGATCTTGAAATGGGACTACAAAATCTTAAAGTAATTCTTGAAAAATAAATAGAAAAGAGTAGTGAGTCATTACTCATCACTCATTTCTATTTCTATTCCCTGTTTTTACTGTCGATGATAATGGTAACCGGACCATCATTCACCAATGAAATTTTCATCATTGCACCAAAAGTGCCGGTATTCACGATCAATCCAGATTCTTTTTTCAAAGTCGCCACAAACTTTTCATAAAGTGGAATTGCAATTTCGGGTCGTGCTGCTCTGATGTAACTCGGGCGATTGCCTTTTTTAGTACTGGCATGCAACGTAAACTGACTCACCACAAGTAGTTCACCACCAATATCAATGATTGAAAGATTCATCACCTCATCGGCATCCGGAAATATCCGTAACCTGAGAATTTTACCACAAATCCAGTCAATATCATCTTGATTATCTGAATCTTCAATACCGATGAGTACCAACATCCCGGATTGGATTGATGCCGTGATTTGTCTGCCAATTTCTACCGAAGCCTCACAAACCCTCTGAATAACAACCCGCATTTTGAAAGTATTTTTGATGATAAAAGCTGCAAATTAGTACTTTTACGACAAATCACATACAATGATTCATCTAAGTGTCAATATCAACAAAATTGCAACGCTTCGTAATGCACGTGGCGGAAACACGCCTGACGTTCAGAAATTTGCTATTGATTGCGAACGTTATGGGGCTCAGGGAATTACAGTTCATCCACGACCCGATCAACGACATATTACTTTTCGCGATGTGGAATTGTTGCGTCCAATCGTGAAAACAGAATTCAATATTGAAGGTTATCCAACCGAACAATTTATCGATCTGGTGATAAAAAATGGTGCCGATCAGGTTACTTTGGTGCCCGATAAGCCCGGACAACTCACCTCGGATCATGGCTGGGACATTAAAACACATTTGGTTGAACTAAAACGGTTCATTTCAATTTTCCACAAAGCTGGTATCCGAACCTCCATTTTTGTCGATCCCGATTCCGAAATAATCAAACTGGCACCCGAAACCGGAACAGATCGCATCGAATTATACACTGAAAGTTACGCCCGTTTATATCCGGAAAATAAAGAATTAGCCATCAAGCCATACATCAAAGCCGCTGAAACGGCTGTCAAACTTGGTCTAGGAATCAATGCCGGACACGATTTAAGTCTGGAAAATTTACACTATTTTGCCCAAAATATCCCCGGTTTGCTAGAAGTTTCCATTGGACACGCGCTGATTAGTGAAGCCTTGTATTATGGTATTGAAAATACGATTCAGTTGTATAGAAGGCAATTGACAATGGATAATGCCTGCTCGGCTGCAAGACGAGGATAATTGATAATGCCTGCTCGGCTGCAAGACGAGGACAATGGACAATGTATTTGTTTCTGGTTTCTTGTTCCTGGTAACTAGAATTTTAACCAGTGACCAGAACCAGCGACCAGCAACTAGTTGACCAGCAACCAGTTGTTTTTCTCCTATTCGCTATAAATCACATGAACCAGCACATTGCCAACTATTCCTAAGGTAATTGGATCGATTTGCGCAAGATTATCGTTTGTGGTATGCCAATGTTCGTAAAATGTCTGGTTCGTACTGTTCCGGTCGAGATGAACAATATCGATGGTTGGGATTTTCGCCACCTCGTTTATTGGAATATGATCATCATCAATCGGTGAACCGGGATTGTTGACAAAAACCTCATCATAACCCAAATCATACGCTGTCCGCCATACTTTATCAACCACCCAAGATGCGTATTGCATAGAGAAATATTCACGAGGAAAAACAGCATTTTTTGCACCGACCATATCCAATAAAATACCAAATTGTGCCTGATAATACGGCGTATGTGGGTTAGCAGCCCAGTATTGCGAACCCAAAGCCCAAAAAGAATCATTGCTTTCGGTGCGTTCATCTGTTGGAGGGCCATAATCCTCCAAATCAAACAAAACGATATCAATACCGATCGAAGCATCAATAGGATGAAGTTTGAACAAACGAGCCAACTCAATCAACACGCCCACTCCACTTGCGCCGTCATTGGCACCATCAATAGGTTTGCGGTGGTTTGCCGGATCAGGATCGTGATCACCATACGGCCTTGAATCCCAATGCGATGAAAGTAAAATACGTTTTTTGGCTTGTGGATTAAAGGAAGCAATGATGTTTTTTCCATCAAAAGCAGTTTGATTATAAACCCTTGCCCGAAAATCCTGCACAAGTACTTTATCGGCATATGAACCCATTTTGGAAGATAACCAGTCACTGCAATTGCGATGTGCAGCTGTTCCGGGAACTCTTGGCCCAAAATTAATCTGCTGTGCTATAAATTTATAAGCCGAATCTGCTTCAAAAACAGGAACTTGAACATTCTTTTTCTCTGTCGATTTTTCGGTTGCAGTGGTTGACTTTTTCGTTGTCCCATTGCAGGAAACAATAATAAAAACAAAAGAAAGTATTATAAATCTATGGTATTTCATTTCGAATCAATGTTATTTTCCGCAAAAGTAAACAAGATTATCGGTAAAGCAGTTGTTTCATGTTTCTGTCAGGTACCTTCAAGTTCAATAATACAAAAGTAGCATTGAAACTTCTGTAACCTGAAACTTTTCTAACCTGAAACCTTTCAACCATTAAACCTATCAACTCTTCAAGCCTTTAAACTTCCTCCATTCACCGACTATTTTCCCCGTTTTACCTATTTTAGGTTTACGGCTAAAGCCTTCCACACTACATTTGCCTCAGATTCAATGATAGAATCAAATTAAAAGATTGTTCAATATATTAAAACGTAAAAAAATGGAAACAAAAAACTTTTCAATCGACAGGCGTCTCGTAGCAGGCTTATTGCTCATAGCAGCCGGCGGCCTCATCTTACTCGAAAAAACGGACTTACTTTCTTTCGATATCAGCCATTATATCTTTTCCTGGAAAACTTTATTGATCGGTATCGGATTAATCACCATCACTAACCCCGAAAAAAAAGTGACAGGTTATATCCTGATGGGACTTGGGCTGCTTTTCTGGCTTCCTGAATTAATGGACAACGATATTACACTCAGTATGGTTTTTTGGCCATCGGTTCTGATCGGAATTGGAGTTCTGGTTTTAACACGCAAAAACACACCAGCGTTCGATATTCCAAAAAATATTCCGCCAACTGAAGGCGCACCTTTCACTCCCGGCCAAGGCACAAGCTTTCGTACTGAAGATTATATTGATGAACTGGCCGTTTTTGGCGGCGGAAACATCAAGGTTTCAAGCGATAATTTTCGCGGAGGAAAAATAACTGCCCTCTTTGGCGGATCAGACATCGATCTGAAGACAGCCAAACCGGCCGAAAACTGCACCATAGATTTATTCATCATGTTTGGTGGATCAAATCTGATTGTTCCGGAAGACTGGCAAATAAAATCGGAAGTTGTTTCCATATTTGGCGGATCGAGCGACAAAAGAGTGTTCCCTGCAGTAAAAAGCACTGAAAAATTAATGGTAATTAAAGGCGTGGTTTTGTTTGGAGGAATTGAAATAAAGAGCTACTAACGGATTGAGCTAAAGTCATCATCAGCCCAATTGAATATCTTTAGTTCTCGAGATTTAAAATTAAAAATCCAAAAAAATGCTCAACCCGTTCATCAAAAACCGTAATTATTTGATAGTTTACATGGTCGTTTGGGCAGCTTTAATGCTGATCCAAACGGCCATTTTAAATTATTATCAAGATATTGATCTTTCAGGCAGTTTAACTGATTCGATTGTTTTCAATGGTCTTTTTGCACTCATCGGATTCAATTTGTGGTATGTGCTGCGTTTCAACCTCAAGGATAAACAAAGTCTTTTCGATATCATCACAAACCACCTGATCGCTTCCATAATCACCATTGGCCTTTGGCTTAGCCTGGGCTATTTCGTTGTTTCAAGTCTGGAAGCCGAAAATGCATTTTACCTCGAATTTCTGAAACAATCGATTCCATGGCGTGTAATCATTGGTTCGTTTTTCTATTTAATCTTTGTGCTGCTTTATTATATGATTCTTTATTACGAAGACCTCCAGCAGAAATTGAAGACCGAAGCAGATTTGAATAATCTGGTTAAAGAAGCCGAATTGAATGCTTTGAAATCTCAAATAAACCCTCATTTTTTATTCAATAGTTTGAATTCGATCAGTTCATTAACGATGACAAGTCCCGAAAAAGCACAGGAAATGGTGATCAAACTCTCCGATTTTTTACGTTATTCGTTGAGCCACGATAAAAACGAAACCACCACACTGCGCCGTGAACTTGAAAACACTGAACGGTATCTGGATATCGAAAAAGTAAGGTTTGGGAAGCGTTTACGTTATCTTTCTGATGTTCCGGATGGCTGTTTGGAGGCACGTATTCCAAATATGATTTTGCAGCCATTGTTCGAAAACGCCATCAAACATGGCGTGTATAACAGCACCGAAGAAGTATTGGTCGAGTTGAAATGCGTTCCGAGAGAAGATTTTCTGGAACTGCATATCACTAACGATTTCGATCCCGATGCCGTGCGCCCAAAAGGCGAAGGTATCGGACTGAAAAACATAAAAAACAGATTGGAAATATTGTACAAACGCACCGATTTGCTCGAAATAAACTTCGGTAAGATTGAATTTGAAGTAGTTTTGCATATCCCAAAAAACCAATGATATGAATACCAAAATTCGCACACTGCTCATTGAAGATGAAGAACCTGCCCGAAATCTTTTGCGCACTTTCCTCGAAAGCATGGAAGAAATCGACGTTATCGGCGAATGTTCTGATGGATTCAGCGGATTGAAAGCCATCAACGAAAACCAGCCCGATCTGATTTTCCTCGACATTCAAATGCCCAAACTAACCGGTTTTGAAATGCTCGAACTGCTCGACACCTTGCCCGAAGTGGTTTTCACAACCGCTTACGACCAGTTTGCCCTACAGGCTTTTGAACTGAACGCCGTTGATTATTTGATGAAACCATTTGCCAGACAACGTCTGCGTCAGGCAGTTGATAAAGTTATTGAGCGTTTCAAATCGAAGACAAGCGGTATTCCGGAAGTGAAAAAACTGGTTGAAGCGATACACGAAAAAACACAATC
>CANNKD010000040.1 GCA_947505205.1 Bacteroidota bacterium
CGATCTTTCAATAAGTAGAACCGGTAGTAAAATACTGGAGATGAAAGCTGTAAACAAGTGTTTTGGTGATTTCAAGATTACAGATGACTTTGATTATATGTTTACCAAAGGTGAAAAAATTGGCATAGTTGGGAACAATGGCGTAGGGAAAACCAGTTTTTTGAACCTTATTACCGGTAACCTGCAAGCCGATAGCGGACAGATAATCGTTGGCGATACCATTGTTTTCGGATATTTCACACAGGAAAGTTACCATTTTCGTGAAGACAAATCGGTGATTGATGTGGTGAAGGAAATAGCTGAAATAATACCTTTGAGTAAAGGTCGTACTGCGACCGCTTCACAAATGTTGCAAAAATTCATGTTCCCAACCGAAATGCATCACCAGCCGATTTCATTGTTGAGTGGTGGAGAAAAACGAAGACTGCATCTGCTTACAATATTAGTTAAAAATCCAAATTTTCTCATACTCGATGAGCCTACCAACGATCTTGATTTACTCACACTTCAGACTTTAGAGTTTTTTCTGCAAAATTATGCTGGTTGTTTGCTGATCGTTTCGCATGATCGGTATTTTATGGATCAGGTTGTGGATCAGTTGTTTGTGTTTGAAGGGGAAGGGATTGTGAGAGGCTTCACAGGAAATTATACCGATTATCGCAATTTGTTAGATGAATCAGAAAGAGAACAGCGCCAACAATTGAATCTGTTGCAGAAAGAAGTGCGAAATACCCAGGTTTCATCACAAAATCAAATTAAAATTAAGCGAACATATAAGGAACAAAAAGAGTTTGAGAATCTTGAAAATGAGATACATTTGCACGAAGAAGAAAAGAAAAGTCTTGAACAACATTTGGCTGAAATAGGTACTGATTATGTTGAATTAGACAAAGTAACAAAGCGAATTGCTGAGTTAATCAGCCAAATAGATGAGAAATCATTTCGCTGGCTTGAATTAGATGAAATTGGTAACGAAAAATAATAAATAGAAAAGATGAAAGAATTGGATGATCAGGAACGATTGACTTTTTTTGTAGATCAAATCGTTGAAAATGAAATGGTTTGGTTGCTTCAGGCCGATGATGGCTTGTTCGCAATGGTTGAAGATGGCGAAATAAATTCGTATGTAACTGTCTGGCCTACTGTGGATGAATGTAAATCAGCGGCCAAAGACGAATGGTTAGATTATGCAGCTGAGCCAATGGAAATCAAGGAATTTTTAATCTGGCTCAAGGAACTGGATGAAGATAAAATTTTGGTTGGCGTCTATCCAAATGCTCAGGGTAAGATTTTGCCATTCCATCCGCTCGAACTTAAAAAAATGATTGAAGGTGCCTGGAAAAAAAGTTTGAATCAAAATGATTAAATTTTTCAGTTTAATTTATTGATATACAGCAGTATAATTTTTTTTCTATTTCAATTGTGAAAAATAGCACAATAGATTTGACAATAATTAAGATATTTGCAACTGTTTAATTAATCATTACATATTTTCGTTTGGATTATTGATTAGTTACCGTTTTTTTAATTGTTGATTATTAACAAGTTAAATAAAAAAAAATGTTATTGGCAATACTTTACTGGCCTTTGGTAGCATATTGTGTTTCAGTTGTTGCTCTGGTCGGAGTGATTATATTTTTATCTCATCTGCTGGGCGAACGTCACGAAGATAGGGCAACCCACGAAGTGTATGAATCGGGAATGGTAGCAACAGGGTCTTCTCGTTTGCGATTTCCTTCACACTTTTATATGATTGCCATGTTTTTCGTCATTTTCGATCTCGAAACAGCTTTTATCGTAGCTTGGGCAGTCGCTGTCAAAGAATTAGGCTGGGCAGGCTATGTTGCAGTTTTAGTTTTTATCATCGAATTGGCTGTTTTGCTGTTTTACATCTGGCGCACTGGCGCACTTGATTTTGGTCCTGATGGAAAGAAGATACTTGCCGCTTATCATAAAATAACGAAGAAAAATAATTCATAATGGAAAGCATAATCAATCCTCGTGTTATACGGATAGGTGAGTCGATGGAAGATGAGATCAAACGGTCAGTATTTCTTGGAAAATTAGAAGAATTAGTAGCCTGGGGCCGATCGAATTCGATGTGGCCATTTGGCTTCGGACTCTCATGCTGTTTCGTGGAAATGGCAACAAGTTTGACTCCAAAATATGACATTGCCCGTTTTGGTGCCGAAGTGTTAAGAAACACACCCCGCGAAGCAGATGTGATGGTAGTTGCCGGTACGGTTTTCATGAAAATGGCACCAATCGTAAAAAGATTATACGAACAAATGGCGGCTCCACGCTGGGTAATTTCGATGGGATCATGCGCCAATTCTGGTGGAATGTATGATATTTACAGTGTAGTTCAAGGCGTTGATAAAATATTGCCTGTCGATGTTTATGTTCCGGGTTGCCCACCTCGACCAGATGCATTTATGCAGGGTTTGATGTTGTTGAAGGAAACCATTGCGCAAGAAAAAAGACCTTTGAGTTGGGTTGTTGGACCACAGGAAATAATTAAACCTGCCAAAGTTTCACAGCGTGATTTAAACCATGATGCACATACAAGCATCACTTTTTTACGTCCGACAGATGAAACATTTGAGGATAAAAAAAATAAGTAATTTGATATTGTATTGCAATTCAATGTCATAGATGATAAACTGAAAGAAAATACGAATAAATAAATGCCTTCAATAGCCGAAGAAATTCTTCAGGTTTTCGAAACCCAGGGTTTCGTTACCCAAAAAACCCAGGATGATATCACCACATTATGGGTGCCGTCATCGAAGCTTGTCGAGCTGCTGCAATTCGTTAAAAATAAAATGAATCGTCCTTTCAGGATGCTTTACAATATCAGCGCCATTGATGAGCGTCAGCGTAAGCACAGAGAAGGTCAACCGGCAAGTGATTTTACGATCGTTTATCATCTTTTCTCATTCGATCGCAATGAATATCTCCGCATCAAAGTCGCCCTTTTAGGTGAATATCCTACACTAACTTCAATCACAGCTTTGTGGGAAAATGCAAATTGGTACGAACGTGAAGTTTACGATTTCTTTGGAGTAAAATTCGATGGTCATCCTCATATGACCCGTTTGATGATGCCAAAAAGCTGGAAAGGTCATCCTTTGCGCAAAGAACATCCAACCAGAGCAACCGAAATGGGACAGTATAACCTGACCAATGAGTTGCAGGATGCTGAATTGAATGCACTTACGTTTGTCCCAGAGGAATGGGGTATGAGCAGAACCAATGGCGATAACGAATTCATGTTTTTGAATATTGGTCCTCAACATCCTGGTACTCACGGCGTTTTGCGGGTTATCGTTCAACTCGACGGTGAAGAAATTGCTGATTCAGTAGCTGAGATTGGCTACCATCACCGCGGTGCAGAAAAAATGGCCGAGCGTCAAACATGGCATTCATTTATTCCTTACACAGATCGAATTGACTATTTGGGTGGCGTTTTGAATAACCTGGCTTATTTGTTACCAGTTGAAAAATTGGCCGGTATCATCGTGCCTGATCGGGCACAGGTAATTCGGGTAATGCTTTGTGAGTTTTTCAGGATATCGAGCCATTTGGTTTGGTATGGTACTTTTGCTGCCGATTTGGGACAGCTCTCCCCCGTTTTTTATACTTTCACCGATAGGGAAAGAGTATTGGAGATTGTTGAAGCAATAACCGGTGCAAGGATGCATCCAAGTTGGTTTCGCATCGGCGGTACTGCAATGGATTTACCCAATGGATGGGAAAAGTTGGTGAAAACGTTTATTGATTACTTCCCTAAACGACTTAATACCTACGATAAACTAATCATGCAAAACAGCCTGATTAAAGCCCGTACCAAAGGAATTGGTATTTTTACAACTAAAGAAGCGATTGAATGGGGTGCAACCGGTGCTAATTTGCGCGCAACCGGACTAAAGCACGATTTCAGAAAGGCAACTCCATATAGCGGATATGAAAATTTTGATTTTGAAATCCCTGTTGGAGCCAATGGTGATTGTTATGATCGTGGCCTAGTTCGCATCGAAGAAATGCGACAAAGCCTTCGTATCATAGACCAATGTATGAAAAATATGCCATCCGGACCGTATAAAGCCGACCATCCATTAACAACTCCACCTCCGAAAAATCATACCATGCAGGACATTGAAACCCTGATTAACCATTTCGTTGGTGTAACTTGGGGTCCGGTTATGCCTGCAGGTGAAGCAATGATTCCTATCGAGGCTTCGAAAGGAAATAATGGCTATTATCTGATAAGTGATGCACATACAAATATTTATCGGAATTCAATCAGAACCCCATCATTCGCACACATCCAAATGTTACCATTCATAACAAAAGGATATTCAGTTGCCGATTTATTAGCGACTCTTGGTGCAATGGATTTTGTGTTGGCCGATATTGATAAATAATTTGATTAACATTGATAATATATTGAAATAGAAATGCTTACAGCTGAAGAAATACACGAAATCCAGGAAGAATTTCATCTATATCCTTATAAACAAGCTGCTTGTATTGAGGCTTTGAAGGTGGTTCAAAATCATCGTCGTTGGGTTTCAGACGAAAACGTAAAAGATTTGGCAGCCTTACTCGAAATGTCGGTTGAGGAAATCGATAGCGTTGCAACATTTTACAATTTAATTTATCGTCAACCTGTTGGTAAATATGTGATTTTACTCTGCGACAGCGTAAGTTGCTATATCATGGGATTTGAGGCTGTGTTGGCTCATCTCGAAAAATCATTGGGTATCAAATACGGTGAAACCACCAAGGATGGCCGTTTTACCATGTTACCAGTTCCATGTTTGGGAACTTGCGACCATGCACCAGCCATGATGGTTGGTAAGGATTTATTCAGAGATCTTACACCCGAAAAAATTGACGAGATTTTAAATAAATACGAATAATAATCATTTCAATATCAGTAAAATAGATTATCTGACCGAAATTTATAGAATTATCTGAGAAGACGCTAATAAAATGGAGAGACCGCTTACAAAAAATATTCGCCCCGACGGAAAACCGCTGTTTATCAAGGAATATGAATCCCTTGGCGGATACCAATCCGTGAAAAAGGCACTCAAAATGCAACCCAAAGAGATTACCGAACTTGTAAAAAAGTCGAATCTTAAGGGAAGGGGAGGCGCTGGTTTTAATACTGGACTAAAATGGAGTTTCGTTCCGATGGAAGGCCAGTTTGAGCACAAATACTTAGTTGCCAATGGCGACGAAATGGAGCCCGGAACTTTTAAAGACAGATTACTTATTGAAGGTGATCCACACCAATTAATCGAAGGAATGATTGTTACAGCTTGTGCAATACAAGCTGATGAAGGATATATTTTTATACGTGGTGAATATACCGAAGCCGCTGAAATTGTTAAAAAAGCTTTGGCTGAGGCATACGAAGCCGGATATTTAGGTAAAAACATCTTAAAATCAGGATTTAATTTTAATCTTCATCTGCACACCAGCGTTGGACGTTATATTTGCGGAGAAGAAACAGCGTTGTTAAATTCCCTGGAAGGAAAACGAGCAAATCCGCGTGCAAAACCTCCATTTCCGCAGGTAAGCGGATTGTTTGGTCAGCCAACAATTGTAAATAATATCGAAACACTTTGCAATATACCGCATATCATCAATAATGGTGCAGAATGGTTTAATGGATTGAGTTTAACACCCGGTGATGGTGGAACGAAGATATTTGGTGCATCTGGTAAAGTGAAGAGACCTGGCTTATGGGAACTGCCTTTTGGCGTTACCTTACGCGAATTGTTGGAAGAACATGCCGGCGGAATGCGCGATGGATTGAAATTTAAAGGATGTTTACCCGGTGGTGCTTCAACAGATTTTTTAGTTGAGCAACATCTTGATATCCGCATGGATTACGCATCGGTTGCTGCTGCCGGAAGTCGTCTGGGAACCGGCACCATGATTGTTTTAGATGATAAAACTTGTCCGGTGGGAATGGTATTAAATCTGGAGCATTTCTTTGCACAGGAATCATGCGGATTTTGCACACCTTGTCGTGAAGGGTTGCCATGGACTGAAAAGATTTTGCAGAAAATAGAAAATGGCAAAGGTGAAATGAAGGATTTGGATTTGTTGCAGTTCCATACAAAGTTTATGGGACCCGGAAACACCTTCTGTGCGTTGGCACCGGGTGCAATGGCACCTTTGCAAAGTGCTTTGAAATATTTTAGAGAAGATTTTGAGCTACATATCAAAGAACATAAATGTTCGTGGAAATAGAAAAAGATGGCTAAGATTAAAATTAACGGTAAAGAATTTGAGGTTGACCCAAAGAAAAACCTGCTCGAAGCAAGTATTTCAGCAGGTTATGATGTGCCTTATTTTTGCTGGCACCCAAAATTGGGTTCTATTGGATCGTGCAGACAATGTGCTGTTGTGAAATACCGCGATGAAAATGATACGGTCGGTCGGTTGGTTATGTCGTGTATGGAACCTGCATCTGAAGGATCAATTATTTCAACCGATGCTTCACAGGCAGTTGAATTTAGGTCGAATGTGATTGAAGCTTTGATGACAAATCACCCGCACGATTGTCCGGTTTGTGACGAAGGTGGTGAATGTCATTTGCAGGATATGACCGTCATGTCGGGACACCAGACGCGTAGATACGAGTTTGGTAAACGCACACATAAAAACCAATATCTTGGGCCTTTTATCAACCACGAAATGAACCGCTGTATCCAGTGTTATCGCTGTGTTCGGTATTATCGTGATTATGCCGGCGGTGATGATTTGAATGTGTTTTCTTCCAGAAACCGCGTTTATTTTGGTCGCGCCAATGATGGCGTTCTTGAAAGTGAGTTCAGCGGTAATCTGGTAGAAGTCTGTCCTACAGGTGTTTTTACCGATAAGACTTTGAAAAAACATCATACCCGTAAATGGGATTTAACAACCGCCCCTTCTATTTGTACACATTGCAGCGTTGGCTGTAATACAATTGTTGGTGAACGTTATGGGACGATAAGAAGGGTTTATAGCCGTTACAACGAACAGGTGAATGGATATTTCCTTTGTGATAGGGGTCGTTTTGGTTACGAATTTATGAATAGCGATAAACGTATCAAAAAGTTCGTTGTAAATGGCTCATTTGATGGCGTTACCAAAGAATCTGCTTTTGATTTTATCGTTAAAGCACTGAAAGGAAAGAAAATTATCGGTATTGGCTCTCCACGTGCTTCTCTGGAAACTAATTTTACTTTGAAGCAATTGGTTGGAAATGAGAACTTTTCAGTTGGATTAAGCCATAAAGATTATCAATTGGCAAAACTTGCCATCGATACGCTTAAAAATGGAAACGTAAGAACTCCTTCATTAAAGGAAGTTGAACAATGTGAATCGGTTTTTGTGTTGGGTGAAGATATCACAAACACGGCACCAATGCTCGCTTTGTCAATCCGACAGGCAATAAAAAATATTACAAAAACCAAAGCTGATAAGGCAGGAATTCCACTATGGAATGATGCGCCTGCAAGAGAAATTATTCAGGACGCACATGGTCCATTGCATATTGCTGCACCCATGGCCAGCCGTTTAGATGATGTTGCAAATTCAACCTATTTCAGCGCACCTGAAAATATTGCGCGTTTCGGTTATGTGGTTGCGCATTTCATTGATTCCAAACTATCACTTCCATCCGGATTGACAGAGGAGGTAACTTCAAAAGCAAGAAAAATCGCTTCTGATCTTTTGTCAACAGCTAAACCATTGATAGTAAGTGGTGTACATTGTAAAAATGAAGATGTTCTCAAGGCCGCATCTGATGTTGCACAGGCTTTAAAAACGGCCGGTAAAGATGTTCGGTTAAGCTATACATTTGAAGAAAGTAATACCGTTGGAGCCGTTTTGCTCGACGGAAAATCACTGGAAGAAGTTTTTGAAACAAAAGCTGAAGTGCTCATCATTGTTGAAAATGACTTATACCGTCGTTTGAGTACAGAAAAAATAGATTCTTATCTATCTAAATTTGAACAGGTTATAGTTCTCGATCACAATTGTACCTCAACAACAAAAAAAGCAACGGTGATATTGCCTGTTGGCACTTTTACCGAAGCTGATGGCACATTCGTGAATATGGAAGGTAGAGCTCAGCGATTCTATCAGGTGTTTGTTCCTGAATCAGATACAATTGAAAGTTGGAGAAGAATCGCTCAAATTGCTACAGCCATTGATAAACCATTTGATCAGAAAAATTTCTATGATTTTACAGAATCATTGGTGATAAATAATGCGCAATTTACTGGAATTGAAACACTTGCACCTCCACCCGATTTTAAAGTTCAAGGACAAAAGATTGCTCGTGAGTCGCTCCGTTATAGCGGAAGAACGGCCATGAAAGCGAATATCAATGTGCATGAGTTGAAGCCCATTGAAGATGCTGATTCGGCTATGTCGTTTACCATGGAAGGCTATCATGGTCAAGCACCTACCTCGTTAATTACATCGTATTGGGCACCGGGCTGGAATTCGGCACAAGCGATCAATAAGTACCAGATTGAAGTTGGTGGCGCATTGCATGGCGGTGATCCAGGGCTTCGTCTCATTGAACCATCCAAAACGAATTTTAAATTTTATCAATCTAATCCTGATGCATTTAAAGTGTCCGGTAGCGGTTTAAAAGGTGTTCCTGTTTATAAAATATTTGGTTCTGAGGAATTAAGTTCAAAGGCTGCAGCAGTGAAGGAAAGAGTGTCAGAAAGTTTCATACTATTGAACTCGAAAGATGCAGCCAAGGCTGATGTTAAGGCTGATGAAACAATTGAGATTTCGCTAAATGGACAATTATCTTCAGTTAAAGTGTTGATTCAAGATGATTTAGCTGACGGTTTAGCCGGTATTTCGGCAGGCTATTGTGGAATAAATCCGGAAATGACGGATGTTACAATTAAAAAATAAAATTGGCTATGAGTGAAACCTTAACCTATATTTTGATTATCGTTGGAGTTCTGGTAACATTGTTGACGGTTGCCGCCGGAAATATTTATATCGAAAGAAGATTGTTGTCATTGTGGCAAGATCGTTATGGCCCTAACCGTGTCGGTCCTTTTGGGATTTTGCAGGTGGTGGCCGATATTATAAAAATATTCACCAAAGAAGACTGGATTCCGCGTTTCGCCGACAAAGTTGTTTTTGTGCTGGCTCCGGGTATTATCCTTGTTACAATCTTAATCACTTTTGCCATTGTTCCATTTTCACCGGATATCGTTATCGCTGACCTAAACATTGGCTTGCTGTTTTTCCTTGGATTATCATCTTTGGGTGCTTATAGCCTAGTGTTGGGTGGTTGGGCTTCGAATAATAAATATTCTTTGCTCGGTGCCATGCGCGGTGCGGCTCAGATGCTTAGTTATGAGGTTTTTATGGGGCTTTCATTGATGGGCGTTGTGATGATGACCGGTTCATTCAGTATGGTCGATATCGTTGAAAAACAGAAAGAAGTTTGGTTTGTGATTCCCCAATTCGTTGGGTTTGTGATTTTTGTGATTGCTGGCCTGGCCGAATCGCACCGTATTCCATTTGATATTCCTGAATCGGAAAGTGAGCTTGTCGCCGGATTTCACTCTGAATATTCAGGGATGAAGTTCGGGATGTTTTTCGTTGGTGAATATTTGGGAATTACCTTGATATCAGCCATCGTAACAACAATTTTCTTCGGAGGATGGTTAGGACCGGATTTCTTGCCACCATTGGCTTGGTTTACAATTAAAGTTTTTGGTTTTATCGCATTCATCATTTTATTGCGTGCATCATTGCCCCGTCCGCGTTACGACCAGTTAATCGGTTTCGGATGGAAAATTTTGCTTCCGTTATCCCTGATTAATATTCTGGTTACAGGAGCAATTATTTTAAGTAATTAATTGAATTATTGACAAATAAACATACAAATGTTAAGTCATTTAAGAAGTATAGGATTAGCTCTCAAGCACACTTTCGCAAAGCGGGAGACCATTCAATATCCAGATGAAAAGGTCGATCTGGCAGCTCGTTACAGAGGTCGGATTGTGCTCACACGCGATCCTGATGGCATGGAACGTTGTGTCGGTTGTTATTTATGTGCTGCTGCTTGTCCGGTCGATTGTATCTCTTTGCAGGCAACCAACGATGAAAGTGGAAGACGTTATCCTGAGTTTTTCAGAATCAATTTCTCGCGCTGTATTTTTTGTGGATACTGCGAAGAAGCCTGCCCAACTTATGCCATTCAACTAACACCAGATTATGAGATAAGTGAGTATGACCGTAAAAATCTGGTTTATGAAAAAGAAGATTTGTTGATTGCGGGACAAGGCAAACAACATGGATATAATTTTTACCGTGTTGCCGGAATGGCAATTACTGGAAAAGACAAAGGTGAAGGACAAAATGAACTTCCACCTGTGGATGTTAAAGGCTTAATGCCGTAATAAATTGTGAATTGAAAATTAAACCACTAAAATAATGCTAATCGTATTTTATCTTGCAGCCATTGTAGCCATCATCTCGACCTTGTTCGCGGTTACACGTTCAAATGCCGTTCATGCACTGCTTTATTTAATTGTATCTTTTTTAGCAGTTGCAGTTGTGTTTTTCATCTTGGGTGCTCATTTTGTCGCTGCGCTGGAGGTTATTGTTTATGCAGGTGCCATCATCGTATTGTTTGTTTTTGTGGTTATGATGCTGAATGTTGGCGCTGAAACCGAAAAAAGTAATGATCGCTGGCTGTCAATCAAATCATGGGGCGGTCCGGCTATACTTGCTTTTATCTTATTTGCAGAATTGGCTTATGTTATCTTTACAAAAGAATCAATTCAAACAGATGAAAGCATCGTTGCTCCAAAACAAGTAGGAATCTCTCTTTTTACAACTTATATGCTTGGTATTGAAATAGCTGCAGTGATGTTGATGGCGGGAATTATTGGTGCTTATCATTTGGCTCAAATTAAAAAAGTTAACAGACATAGATTTTTAGGAGGAGAAGAATAATATGAATACAATCCCTATTGAGCACGCTTTATTACTGGCTGCTGTTTTATTCTCTATTGGTTTGATTGGTGTTGTTTCGCGTAAAAACGTGATTTTAATGCTGCTTTCTGTAGAAATTATGCTTAATGCTGCCGGATTGGCTTTTGTAGTTGCCGGTTCGCGCTGGATACAACCAGATGGACAGGTGATGTTTATCTTCATTTTATCGATGGCAGCCGCTGAAGTTTCAGTTGGACTGGCATTGATTTTACAGATGTTTCATCTTAACAAATCTGTTGATACAAAAACGCTTGGTAAACTTTGCGAATAGTCGGATATTAAGATCTGAATAAAAATTTAACAATTGCTTATAAATAATAGATAGAAATACCAAATACCAAAGATATGATTAACTACTTGTGGTTGGTTCCGGTGCTACCATTGTTGGGCTTCCTGATCCTCACTTTCTGGGGCAAGAAGATGTCAAAAAAAACAATTCCTTTCGTAGGCGCAGGTTCGGTTGGTTTAGCGGCCTTATTGACGATTATTATTGGAGTGCAGTTTTTACTGTCACCTCCTGAAGGGAACTTTTTTAACCAGAAACTATGGACATGGATGAGTGTTGGCGGAATGTCGCCTTCAATCGCATTTCATCTGGATGCATTGTCGCTGGTTTTTATCTTCGTTATCACTTTTGTCGGATTCCTGATTCATGTGTATTCGTCTGAATATATGCTTGGAGATGAAGGTTTTGCAAGGTTTATGTCTTTTATGAATCTGTTTGTAAGTTCGATGTTGATACTCATTTTGGCCGATAACCTTGCACTGATGTATCTGGGCTGGGAAGGGGTTGGCTTATGTAGCTTTCTATTGATTGGATTCTGGTATAAAGATTCGGCAAACGCTGCTGCAGCGCGCAAAGCCTTTATCGTGACCCGCATTGGAGACACTGCTATGGCCTTGGGTTTGTTCATGCTAATCGTAAATTTCAATACGCTAAATATTCAGGAAATTTTACACACCGCTCCATCACAATGGAGTGTGGGTTCATCAACTGCGGTTTGGGTTGCCTTTTTATTATTGGGCGGTGCTGTTGGAAAATCAGCACAGCTACCCTTACAAACATGGTTACCTGATGCTATGGCAGGTCCATCGCCGGTGAGTGCGTTGATTCATGCCGCGACCATGGTAACTGCAGGCGTTTATTTGATTGCCAGAAACCATGTTTTGTTTGAATTAGCTCCAATAGCTATGCATGCTATTGCTATAATTGGTGCAGCAACTTTATTGATGGCAGGTTTTGCTGCGGTCGTACAGAGTGATATAAAACGTGTTTTGGCCTATTCCACTATTAGTCAGATTGGATATATGTTTCTTGCTTTGGGATTGGGAGCATGGGCAGCCGGAATTTTTCACTTTATGATTCATGCTTTCTTCAAAGCCTTGTTATTCCTCGGAGCAGGAGCGGTAATCCATGCGCTTCATCATGAGCAAAATATGTTTAAAATGGGTGGATTACGCAAAGAACTGCCCATTGTTTTCTGGACATTCTTAGCCGGATCGGCCGCTTTGGCAGCCTTACCACTTGTTACAGCCGGTTTTTATAGCAAAGACGCTATTTTATGGTATGCCTGGTCTTCTGTAAATGGAAATATTTACCTGTGGGCGGCCTCATTCTTTGGTGCTTTCATCACTTCAATTTATACTTTCAGGATGGTATTCATTACTTTCTGGGGTAAAATGAAAACCCATGTTCATACGCATCTTGGTAATGCAATGCAGGTTCCGCTGATTATTCTGGCTGTACTTTCATTGTTGGCCGGTTTTATCGAAACACCTCATAGTTTGGGTCATATTACGATTTTCGCTGACTTGTTATCGCCTGTTTTACCGGAGGTTCAGTTAAATCATGGTGGAGAATATACTGAAATCATACTTCAGATTGTGACTGCCTTGACCGGTTTTATCGGTATTTTCATCGCATGGCATTTTTGGTATAAAAAGCCGGCATTGGTGTATAATTTCAAGCAAACAAGTTTGGGAACATTCCTTCATGGGTTTTGGCTGCGAGGCTGGGATTTTGATCGGTTTTACGACGGCTTATTTGTCCAGCCTTTTATCAGACTATCTCAAATCAATAAGGATGATATCGTTGATCAGCTAAATATTGGCATCGCAAACCTTGTTAACTGGCTTCACAACGTTCTTAAAAAGACACAAAATGGTAACATTCGTTGGTATGCCACCGGATTAGCCATCGGCCTAATACTCACCTTAACCATCGTACTTTTCTTATGATAATCATTTATTTAATAGGGATTTTAATGCTTGGTGGAGCTGCGGCATGGATTGCCGGCAGATTTCATGAGCATGCGGCGCGAAACATTTCTTTGATTACGGTAATCATCGATTTTATTTTCGCAATTGGTTATACAATAGCCAATTACAGCCAGATAACTACTGCAAAATCTGCAACTTGGCTTGTCGATCTTAAACTTGCCTGGATTCCTCAGTTTGGCATCAGCTTCCATTTAGCCATGGACGGTTTGAGTTTGATCATGATATTACTCACCCTCTTTTTGGGTGTTTTATCAGTTTTAATCTCCTGGACTGAAATCAAAGATCGCAAAGGATTTTATTACTTCAATTTGTTGTGGATTTTAGCCGGTATCATTGGCGTTTTTACGGCAATGGATTTATTTTTATTCTACTTCTTCTGGGAAATCATGTTGATTCCGATGTATTTCCTTATTGGGATTTGGGGACATGAACGTAAGATTTATGCTGCGTATAAGTTCTTCATTTATACTCAGGCAAGCGGTTTACTCATGTTTTTGGCTATTCTGGGATTATATTTTGTTCATGGAAAAGCCAGCGGAGTATATTCATTCGATTATTTTGATCTTTTAGGAACGAAGTTCGAGCCAACCATGGGTCTTCTGTTAATGGGCGGTTTTTTACTTGCATTTTGTGTTAAATTACCTATTGTTCCTTTGCATAACTGGTTACCCGATGCACACACACAAGCTCCCACAGCCGGAAGTTTGATTTTAGCCGGTCTGTTGCTTAAAACGGGTGCTTATGGCATTATCCGTTTTGCTATTCCTTTCTTTCCGGTTGCAGCGCACACTTTTGCACCTTATGGTATGATTATCGGAACTGTTGGAATTATTTATGGTGCAAAACTCGCTTTTTCTCAAACTGATCTCAAACGATTGGTTGCCTATACTTCTGTTAGTCACATGGGTTTCGTGATGCTTGGTTTATTCGCTTTCAACGAAATAGCTTTTCAAGGTGTTGTTATGCAGATGGTTACGCATGGAATTAGCACAGGAGCACTCTTTATCCTTGTTGGATTTATTTATGAACGCGCACATACACGAGATATCAATAGTTTCGGCGGATTATGGTCGCAGGTTCCAAAATTGGGATCGATGATGCTGATCTTTGCGCTTGCTTCCTTGGGATTACCCGGTTTAGGAAATTTCATCGCTGAGTTTTTGGTATTATCGGGCTCTTTTAAAGCCAATATGATTATCACTGCCATTGCCTCTGTCGGTTTGGTATTGGGAACGATTTATTCTTTGAGAATCTTTCAACGTGTTTTTCAGGGTCCAAAAGTGAAGGAATGGAATATGGTTGATCTCAATTTGCGTGAAATCATTGTTATCGGATCATTAGTTCTGGTCATTATTTGGCTTGGTTTTTATCCACAGCCGGTGATAGATACGGTTAAACCTGTGATAATAAATGTCTTAGGTTATTTATAAATGAAATTTTAATTAATTATCTCTTCAAGCAAATGCTGTGTGAGATCAAAGCAATAGACAACGATGAATAAATTAATTACAACGCAGGAGTTATTTCAGTTGATGCCGTATATATTGATGTTAGCCGGCCCGGTGATTCTTTTGGTTTTCATTGCCATCAAAAGAAATCACATTTTTTCATGGATTTTCACTATGGCCACTTTTGCCGCCGTGCTCTTTAGCGTTATCAGTAATTACAATCAATCAAGCCTTGAGATATCATTGCTGACTATTGATAAGTTTTCATTGCTTTATACTGGTTTGTTCGCTGTTGTTGGATTTTTAATCACCTTGTTTGCTCATGATTATCTCGAAAAAACATCGGATCACAAGGAAGAATTTTATCTTTTACTGGTTTTTGCAACTTTGGGTTCATCATTAATGGTTGCAAGCAATAATTTCGTATCGCTCTTTTTGAGTCTCGAAGTACTTAGCGTTTCACTATATTCACTGATCGCCTATTTACGCCGTCAGGAACAAGCTATTGAAGCTGGGCTAAAATATCTGATTTTGGCCGCTATGTCTTCCGCCGTTTTATTGTTTGGAATAGCTTTGGTATATTTTGAAACCGGCAGTTTAAGCTATTTGGGCATCGCAGCAAAGATGGACTCAACGGGTTTTACACCTTATCTAATTGCCGGATTGGCTATGATTATCGCCGGAGCCGGTTTTAAACTGTCTGTTGTGCCCTTTCATTGGTGGACAGCCGACGTTTACCAAGGTTCAAATTCGTTGGTAACATCATTTATTGCAACCGTTTCTAAAGGTGGAATGGTTGGTGCAATGATTCGAATGTTTACAATAATTCATGTGTTTAATAATGAATCAATTGTATTGGTACTAACCATTATTGCTGCAGCCTCTATGTTTATTGGCAATATTTTGGCATTGCAACAAAATAACCTGAAGCGAATGTTAGCTTATTCATCCATCGCTCATTTGGGTTATATAATGATTGCATTCATTTCGTTTGGGAATGGTGGAACTGATGCCGCAACATTCTATTTAATGGCTTATTTTGCAACTACGTTGGGCGCTTTTGGCGTTATTTCCATGCTGACTACATCCGATGGTGAAGCTGAGAATATTAGCTTTTACAAGGGTTTATACTGGCGTAAACCGGTTTTGGCTGCCTTTATATCGTTGGTAATGTTTTCGTTGGCCGGGATTCCATTGACAAGTGGTTTCGTTGGGAAGTTTTTTGTCGCTACTGCCGGTGTAAAAGCCGATTTGTGGGTGTTGCTATTCTTTCTTGCTGTAAATAGTGTGATTGGGGTTTATTATTATCTTCGTGTAATCGTTATGATGTTTAGCAATAAAGACAATTCTGAAGAAACAATAATCTGTAGTAAAGGCTTGAATGCAGGAATGTTAGCTATTGTTTTTGTCGCCGTTATGATTCTATATTTAGGTATTTATCCATCAGGAGTAATGGGAATGATTCAAAATGCGGTGTTGCATTAATGTATATTTTTCAGGTGTTTGATTATTAATCACAATAATATATTCAGACATTTGTAAAAAAATATGTGGTTTTCATTCATATTTTCATAAAAATGAATAGTTTTGTATTGTTTTTAAATAGTATTGTTGGGCTCCGTTAGAAATTATGTTGTTTTCAATGCTTTTTATTTACGTTTTGGGTATATTTTTTGTACTTTTATAATATTATTAAGGTTTTTTTTACTAATTCTAATCACTAATTTAATTTTTAACAAACATGAAACAATTATTTAAGTTAAGTTGGGCTATGATAGCGATCGCGCTTATGGTTCAATTCTCTTCTTGTAAGGAAGATCCCCAACCACCGGCAGTTATTGCTAGCTTCACATTTGCTGTTGATGCTAATGACTTTATGACGGTGAATTTTACAAATGCTTCTCAGGAATATGCCACCTTGGCATGGGAATTTGGTGATGGTAATGCTTCAGCAGAAGTAAGTCCTTCTCATACCTATACAGCACTTGGTACATACACTGTTAAATTAACCGCAACAAACGGTGATGTAACCGATTCACATTCTGAAACTATTACAATCGCTGACCCTAATGCATTCCTGACCAAATTGGTTGGTGAAACATCAAAAACATGGAAACTTTTGCGCGATGTTACTACCGGAGTTTATCCTTTGGAAGTTGGACCGTATGATCATTCCACTATTTGGTGGGCAGTTGGTTTAAATAACGATGAACTTGCCGGACGTCCTTGTATGTTGAATGACGAATGGACATTTGGTCGTGATTTAAGCATGGCTTTTGATGACAAAGGAGATTATTGGGCTGAAGGTTCAGTTTATCCTGATGGAGCAAACAATAAGTGTGCTTCTTCTGCAGAACCAATGTTAAACAAGGCAGGTGCTGACGTTTCAGCATGGAGCAGTGGTACTCATACTTTCGAATTGACCCAAACAACACTTAAAGTTATTGGTAACGGAGCTTATTTAGGACTTTCTAAAGTTGGTACAGACCTCGAATACACTGAGCCACAACAATCAGTTACTTATAACGTACTTTCATTGTATGATGGTGATGTAGATACGCTTGTCGTTGAAGTTAATTACTATTTTGCAGCAGGTGATCCAGCCTTTGGTGGTTACTGGAGATTTGTTTTGGTTCATTATGATGATCCAAATGCAGAACCTCCAATTCCAACAAACAATCCTAAACCAGCATTTGATATGGCTGTGGCTGGTAACACTGTTACATTTACAAATACCTCACAATATTGTGATAGCTATAGCTGGGATTTCGGCGACGGAACAACGGAAACTACTGCTGATGTTGTACATACTTTCACTAATGATGGTTTCTATAATGTTGTTTTAACAGGTATAAACCCTAATGGCGAGGTTTCAGTTACAAAACCATTATTCCTGAATGCAAACACACCTGCATTGACAGATGCTGCCTTACAAGGTGCTGCATGGAAAGTTGTAGTTGGTGAAAAAACTGTATTTGTTGGACCAGCAATGGGAGCCAGCGATTGGTGGTCAGTGCCAAAAGCATTCCTTGATGGAACAGGTCCTGGTGGTGGAGATGATTGGACTTGTATGGCTGATGATGAATTTACATTTAGTGCTACAGGATATTCTTATGCAACAAATGGTTCAGCACGTAATGACGGATATTTTGGTGCACCTAACGGTTGTATCGATGATGCAGGAATTGCTGCCAGTGGAAACGGTGCTGCTTTAGGCTCAGCTTCCTTTAATTACGTATTTACTCCCGCTGCCGGAGATGCACGCGCTATCATCGAATTGATGACATTGGCCGGTGATACACATGCTGGTTTTATTGGTTTCTACAAAGGTTACTATGGTGGCGAAAACGGTGACGGCGCTAATGCTGCTAACGGCGGATTAAATACAAATCGTTATGAAGTAATGGGATATGCAGCTGGTGGTGGAAAAGAATTCCTTTTCGTTACAGTTGACATTTCAGCAGGTCATGATGGTTCAGCTTCATGGTCATCTATTCTTTACCGATAGATTTATATTGACAAATATTAAAAAAGAGTGGGATTATTCCCACTCTTTTTTTTATGTCATTTTGGTTTATAAATTAATTTCAATTGAAATTTCTTAGTAAATTGTTCTCGATTTTGATTAAGGGTACATTTTATAGCAAATTCTTTTTATTAATCTTTTTAATCAGTTGATTATGAATAAATTAATTACTTTTATTTTATTGACTTTCTTGGGTTTAACAGCTTATGCTCAAACAATATCTGTTACAGGAAAAGTTGCTGATGCCACTGGAATAGGGATGCCAGGAGTGACCGTTATGGTTGTGGGTACCTCAACAGGAACAGTAACTGATCTGGATGGAAATTTTCAGGTTAATGTTTCATCTGGAAAGGTGCTTCATTTTAGTTTTATTGGTTATGTTCCTCAGGATGTTACCATTACCAATCAAGCCACTGTAAACATTGTTTTGGTTGAAGAACTCAATGTATTAAATGAAGTAGTCGTTATTGGCTATGGAGTTCAAAAAAAGAAGGATCTCTCAACAGCAGTTTCTATTGTTGACGAAAAAGCCATTCGCAACAGACCGATGATATCGGCTGCCGAAGCCTTACAGGGAAAAGCTGCCGGAGTTCAGGTAACGCAACCATCAGGTAAACCTGGAGTTGGTTTATCGGTACGTGTGCGTGGTGCAACCTCAGTATTGGCCGGAAATGAACCACTTTACGTGGTTGATGGTGTGCCAACTACAGATATTCAGGGTTTAAACCCGAGTGATATCTCTACCATGAGCGTATTGAAAGATGCTTCATCTGCCGCAATTTATGGAGCACGTGCTGCAAACGGTGTCGTGTTGATCACGACAAAAAGAGGTAAGGAAAATATGCCTGTTGTTTCCTTCAATACCTATTATGGTATTTCACAGCTCAGGAAACCGATTGATGTGTTAAATACAAAAGACTATCGGAATCTGATCGACGAAATTATGCCCGGTAGTCTTGATCCTTCAGCAACCAGTTATACCAATTGGTCGGATAAAGTTTTTGGAACCGGTCAATCGCAATCCTATCAACTTTCGGCATCGGGTGGATCTGAAAAATCGCAATACTTTGTGTCAGCGGGTTACTTGAGTGATGCCGGTATTGTGGCTCCTGCAAAATTTGACCGTTATACCGTTCGAATCAACCTCGATAACCAACTGAAGCCATGGCTAAAGATGGGTACCAGCATCAATATATTACACTTGAATACCAAAGATACACCTGATAATGCAAGTTCCGGTCGTGGTGGTGTAATCATGAGTGCTTTGAATACGCCTCCATTCCTACAAGTTTACAAAGATGATGGAAGTGGTTGGTACGATCCTAATCCATTTCAGCCATCATGGGAGAATCCAATTGCCTATATGGAAGGTGCTGAACAGGAAGCAGTTGATAATCATCTGATTGGAAATATCAATCTGGAAGCGACTATCATCAAAGGGCTGAAATTTAGTACACGCTTAGGTGCCGACTACACCAGTCACCAGTGGAATTATTATCTTGATCCTTTTAGGACAAACTATGGTCGTAACCAAAACGGTATCGGACGAGCCGATAAGCAGAATTATTCGACCTGGCTTTGGGAAAATTTGTTAAATTATACAAAAATCATCGGAAAACATAATATCTCCGCTATGGTTGGTAGCAATATCCAACGTTACAATTACGATCAATCCTATTTGGAAGGACATGATTTTCCTGAAGATGTCAACGTTACAACATTAAATGCAGCTAATGTCATCACAGGAAGCACAAATATTCAGCATTGGTCGCTGGCATCTTTCTTCGGAAGAGGCACGTATGATTACGATGGTAAATATTATCTTACGATGACTCTCCGTGAGGATGGAAGTTCTAAATTAGCACATTCATGGGGTACAATGCCTTCATTTTCAGCTGCTTGGCGTGTTTCGGGTGAAAAGTTCATGAAAGAACTTACCTTTATTGATGATTTAAAACTCCGAGGTGGCTGGGGTAAAACCGGTAACCAGGACGGTCTCCCAAATCATACCGAATATGGTTTAGTATCCTATTACAGAAGAACACCCACAAATCCACTTTCTGGCCCTTCAGCTGATTGGGTTAGTTATGGAAATCCTGATTTACGTTGGGAAACGACAGTTCAAACTGGTCTTGGATTGGATATTTCGATGTTTAATTACCGTGTTACCTTAAATGTGGATGCTTATAATAAAAAAACGACCGACGTTCTTTTAAATGTTCAGTTGCCAAATACCATGCATCCCACCACCATTATGACAAACGCCGGAACGATCCAGAATAAAGGGATTGAGTTCAATATTAATACTATTAACATGGACAATAAAGTACGATGGTCAACTGATTTCAATATGTCCTTTAATCGCAACAAAGTACTTGATCTTGCAGATTATGGCAAGGTTTATTATTTCGGTCACATCTATAGTAATAATTCGGATGTAAATATCGTGAAAGAAGGAGTGGCACTTGGAACTTTTTTTGGTTATATATCAGATGGTGTTGATCCTGAAACCGGAGATTTAATTTATAGGGATTTGAATGAAAATGGCATTTTTGATCCGGGCGACAGAACCGAAATTGGAAGTGGACAACCAAAATTCATCTTTGGGTTTACCAATACAATCACTTATCAAAAATTTGATTTGAATATTTTCTTCCAGGGAAGTTATGGCAATGACGTATTCAATGCAACCCGTATCGATCTCGAAGGAATGTTTGACAGCAAGAATCAATCAGTTGACGTTTTGAATCGTTGGACTCAACCCGGTGATATTACTGATGTTCCACGAGCTATCGGAGGTGGAACAGTTGATAATGTTCGAAACTCGACCCGTTTTATCGAAGATGGTTCCTATATCCGTTTGAAGGCATTGACCTTATCGTATAAAGCGATTGAGAACAATCCAAAAATTAAGGCTATAAAAAGACTATCCGTCTATGTTACAGGCCAAAATCTATTGACTTTTACCAAGTATTC
>CANNKD010000041.1 GCA_947505205.1 Bacteroidota bacterium
CTGAACGCCGTTGATTATTTGATGAAACCATTTGCCAGACAACGTCTGCGTCAGGCAGTTGATAAAGTTATTGAGCGTTTCAAATCGAAGACAAGCGGTATTCCGGAAGTGAAAAAACTGGTTGAAGCGATACACGAAAAAACACAATCCATCGACCGGATTGTGGTGAAATCGGGATCAAAAATTCATATTATCCCCATCGACAGCATCGAGCACCTGGAAGCGCAGGACGATTATGTGATGATTTACTGCGCCGAAGGCCGTTTCATGAAAAAAGAAACCCTTTCGTATCTCGAACGAAACCTGCCTGACGACCGTTTCATCCGTATTCACCGTTCGCATATCGTGAATATCAACCAGATTCAACGCATGGAACAGTACGGCAAAGAAAGTTATCTGCTCATTTTAAAGAACGGCAATCAGGTGAATGTGAGCAAAAGCCGCATTAAAGAACTTAAACTGGAGTTGGGGTTTTGAGAAGTCGGAAGACCGAAGCTCGAAGTCAGAAGCCGGAAGCAAGAAGCTCAAAGTCCGTAGTAACAATAACTGTCAGCCTGAGCGGAGTCGAAGGCCGGAAAGAGGTCGAAATGAGCTAAAGTTCGGAGTGAACTACCTGCCAGGCTGACGCCAACAGACTGGAAGTTAAAAGTGCTTCCGCCCTGGGGCGATGACAATAGATCTTTTTGTGATTGGACAAATAAATGCCAGTACGCGTTACAAACACGCACCAGCATTAAGCTAAACTTATTTCTTCATTTTGCTTTCCAGTTCGTCTAAGCGGTCATTGGCCGAATGTATCATCATCGTAATGCGAACAAACGGCAATGCCACCAATACCAAAGCCAACGAAGTGATCATCTCAAACCAGTTGAAATTGATAATGTTAAAAACAACACCGACCAAGCCGATCAGCGCGGCTAAAATTCCACCGGGAACGCCCAACGGACACCTGAGTTTTTTCTTTTCTTCCATTTTTTTAAATTTTTAATTCGTAACTGTTTAATTTATTGATTAATTCTTCCTTTGTAGGCACACTTTTAAACACAATTTGCTCATCGATAAGCAAAGTGGGAACGGCATAAATACCTAGTCGCATGGTTCTGACCATGCCAATGGGTGAGTTTGCCATACTTTTCTTCAACACAAACCTGTCGTTAAACTGCGGTAACACTTCTTCAAGCATTCGCTTCATAATCCTGCAGTTCGGACAAGTGAGCGTATAAAACATTTCAATGATTATTGGATTTTTATGCATCGTATTTGGTAATTATTAAAAAAGCTGGGAAAATGTTATACAGAATAAATCAATTTCAAACGTCTCAAAAAACCAGCGTCTGAATCGACCTTGCAGGACTAACCACCTCAACGGCTTCGCCATTCACCCAAAGGAAATAAGGAACTTTGTCGTTTCCGGCATTCATCACAACCACGGCTGTTTTACCATCAGGATTGATAAAAGCTGTGGAAATGAGCGAACTGCGACTGGCAGAACAAGCAATGCGTTTCGCTCCCGGACGGATGAATTTCGAGAAATGACCGATATAATAATATTCGTTCGTGTAAATCAGTTCGCCGGTTTTTGTGTTTCCATGAATGGGCGCAAAACACAGATTAAACACATGATTTGGTCCTCCGGTTTCGTCTAACAGAATATTCCAATCGGTGAAACCAACGCTGCCATTGTTAAAATCGCTGATCATGGCTTTTCCATACAATTCGCCCAACTTCCAGTCTTTCACCTTATTGATATCAAACGATTCCTTGCAACCTTCCGTAAAAAGTAAGTTCGTGTTTGGAAATGCCTGATTGACCAGTTTCACATTATCGAACATAGCCTGTCCACCGCTCCAGGGTTCATACCAGTGAAATCCAATTCCCCACACATATTTTGCGGCATCAGGATCTTTCAAAAGGGTTGATGCACGTTGAAAAATCAAATCGCGGTTATGATCCCAGGCAATGATTTTCTTTTCTCCCAATCCTTCTTTTTGCATGGTTGGTCCGAGGAAATTCTTCAGAAAATCTCTTTCCTCTTCACCAGTATAAATGCACGATTCCCATTTTTGGGTCGCCATAGGCTCATTCTGAATCGAAATTCCCCAAACAGGAACTCCTTCGGCTTCGTAGGCTTTGATGAACTTTGTATAATAGTTTGCCCACGACTGGTAAAATTCAGGAAGCAATTTCCCACCCTTGAGCATATTGTTATTGTCTTTCATATAAGCCGGCGGGCTCCATGGACTGGCATACAATGTAATGGGTTCACGGGCCGTTTCAAGTGCTTTTTTAATCAGCGGAATCCGCATTTTTCGGTCGTGATCGATATTAAATGAGCTCAATTCCTTGTCTCCTTCCTGCACATACGTGTAACTTTCGCTCGAAAAATCACAACTGTGAATGGTTGTCCGGATAAGTGAATAACCGATTCCTTTTTCGCGGTCGAAATAAGCGATTAGTATTTCCTGTTGCTTATCAGAAGGCATTTTGGCAAATGTTTCGGCAGCTGCATCGGTGATGGCACCTCCAATTCCCAATAAAGTCTGAAATGTGATCGATGGATCAACAAACACACAGATTTGCGTTTCGAGCGGTTGGGCCATTGGGCTAAACGACAGATTATCTGTGACTGACAATTGTGAATCTGAATTTTCTGCCGTCGTATAAACAACAACGGTGCCTGTCGATTCGATTGTTGAAACCACCAGATCCTGGGCAATCAGATTTCCACAACAAAACATCACGATAAGAATAAGTAGCTTTTTCATAAATTTTAAATTATAGACGGTTCCAAAGATAAAATTAATCTTTGTTCGGGCATCTTTTAAGGTTCAGCTTTGCTTATTTAATTCCGTAATGCGGTGCAAGAATTTTCATAAACAGGCTGGCAGGAAGCATTTTTTTAAGAATCACTGCCAATTTTTGTTCCATTGAAGCTATGACATAATGTGATCGTGGGTTTTTCTTCCCAATGATTCTAACAAGTTTCCGTGCCAGAACTTCAGGTGACCAGCCTCTGTTTTCATCTTTTTCAATAATAGAGAGCGTCTTACTGAATTGTTCTGCGTATGGATCGTCAATAGTCTTTCCAAGATAATTCCGACGATTGGCGGTATTATTTGTGTGAAAATCGCCCGGATTGATCACAATAACCTTGATGTTGAATTGTTTTAATTCCATACGAAGGGCTTCGCTCAGTCCTTCAATTGCAAATTTGCTGGCTGAATAAAATCCCTGAAAAGGTAAGCCCATCAAACCACCAATAGAGCTGAAATTAATGATCGTTCCACTTTGCTGTTTGCGCATAGCCGGCAGAACCTCCCGGAGCATATACACCAATCCCATGACATTGGTATCCATCTGCAATCTGGCATTTTCGATGGGCATTGTTTCAATCGACCCACCGGTGTGCATACCTGCGTTATTGATCAGAACATCAATCCGCCCTTCTTTCCGCAGCACTTCACCAACAGCCAGTTTGATCGATTCGGGATTGGTCAGGTCCAATTGTAAGTGCTGAATTCCTTGTTTTTCGTCACTCATTTTGCGAACAGTTCCGTAAACGATATATCCTTTTTCTGCCAACAATTTGGCTGTTTTTTCTCCAAATCCAGACGAAACGCCGGTAATGAAAACAACTTTTTGCATCAGTTTTAAATTAAGAAGAAATGAATGAATGGTCTATTTTATTACTTCATTCGGTAGCACCTCAAATTTCAAGGCTACTTTTGAAATCTTTTCGATGGCAATATCCAGTTGTTCAAATGTGTGCGTTGCCATCAGCGAGAACCGGATCATGCTGTCCTCTTTTGGAACACCCGGCGAAATAACCGGATTTACAAAAACCCCGTCATCCAGTAATTCTCTGGTCATTTTCAGCGCTTTATATTCATCTCGTATATACAATGGAATAATGGGCGTTTCAGATCTTCCTGTATCAAATCCCAGATTTTTAAATGCGTTAAGCGCATAATCTGTCAACTTCCAAAGATGTTGGATGCGTTCAGATTCGGCTTGCATAATATCCAATGCAGCCAGCACTGTGGCAGCCGATGAGGGCGTCATGCTTGCACTGAAAATCAATGAACGCGAATTGTGTTTCAGAAAATTGATTACTTCATTGTCGGCAGCAATAAAACCACCCAGCGAAGCCAGCGATTTTGAAAAAGTTCCCATGGTAAGGTCAACTTTGCTGCTTAATCCAAAATGAGAAGCCGTTCCGGCTCCGCCCTTGCCCAAAACTCCAATTGAATGGGCATCATCAACCATCACTGAAGCATTGTACTTCTCAGCAAGCGCTACGACTTCGGGCAAATTAACGATATCGCCTTCCATGGAAAAAATGCCATCAACCACAATAAGTTTGATTCTTTCAGGCTCGCAGAGTTTCAATTTTGCCTCGAGAGCCTGCATATTATTGTGCTCATACTTCAATATTTTGGAAAAAGAAAGCCGGCTGCCTTCAATTATTGATGCATGATCAAACTCATCTAATATCAAATAATCATTTCTGCCGGTAAGTGCTGAAACAACGCCCAGATTTACCTGAAAGCCGGTACTGTAGCATATTGCCGCATCCTTTTTTACCAATTTTGCCAACCTCTCCTCCAGCTCAATATGGATGTCGAGTGTGCCGTTCAAAAATCGGGAGCCTGCGCAACCCGTTCCATATTTATCAATAGCTTTTTTTGCAGCTTCCTTTATTTTCGGATGATTGGTAAGCCCGAGATAGCTGTTTGATCCGAACATCAACACTTTTTTCCCATCTATCAGAACTTCGGTATCCTGATCCGATTCTATAACCCTGAAATATGGATAAATACCAGCCTCCATTGCTTTTTGAGGAGCATCATACGCTGATAATTTATTTTGCAATATGCCCATCCTATTCAAAAATATGTTACATTAGTAATGCAATTACAACGAAAAATCTTTCAATCAAATGATCTGTTGTCCTGTCAAAGGTAAAAAAAAATAAATGAAAAGTCGGGCTTGTGTTAAATTATATCAAACCCTTTCATTTCAAGAATTCAATATTTTACATGATTTATTTTAAAAATAAATTTTATAGTTTGTTGAAGAATGATTCTCTCAACATAATCCTATGTTGGTGATCAGGCTGATTTTCCAGGTGTTTTTCGAACCACAACTATCGAACCAAACGCATTTTTTTCGTAATTTCGCGCCATGAAAACTCTCGAAATCATGTCGCCTGTTGGCTCTTACGAAGCCTTGATGGCGGCTATTCAGGCCGGTGCCGGATCAGTTTATTTTGGCGTCGGCCGACTCAATATGCGATCGAAATCATCACAAAATTTCAGCCTGGATGATCTGGCTCAGATATCTTCCATTTGTCTCGAAAATAACATAAAAAGCTACGTCACCATCAATACTGTTGTATTTGACGCTGAATTAGACGAAATGCGTGAACTGATTGATGCTGTGAAATTTAATAAGATTACAGCCATCATCGCTTCTGATCAGGCAGTTATACAATATGCCCGTCAGCAAGGTGTCGAAGTTCATCTTTCAACACAAACGAATGTCACGAACATTGAAGCAGTGAAGTTCTATGCCCAGTTTGCCGATGTAATGGTTACAGCGCGCGAACTTTCCATTGATCAGGTTGCCGAAATTACTAAAGCTATTAAGGAACAAAACATAACAGGTCCAGCAGGCGAACTCATTCGTATTGAGATATTTGTACATGGTGCTTTGTGTATGGCTGTTTCCGGGAAATGTTATATCAGCCTCGATTTAATGAATTCATCGGCCAATCGTGGAGCCTGTTTGCAGCCTTGCCGCCGTAAATACGATGTAAAAGACAAAGATGAAGAAATTGAAATGGAGATTGATAATGAGTACATTATGTCGCCAAAAGACCTCAATACGTTGACATTTCTTGATAAAATTATTGCCGCCGGCGTTGAAGTATTAAAGATTGAAGGCCGTGGTCGCTCACCTGAATACGTGAAAACTGTTACTGCTGTTTACCACGAAGCGGTGGAAGCCGTTCAAAATGGTTTGTTCACTCCGAATTTAATTGACCAATGGAATGATCGCCTGAAATCGGTGTATAACCGCGGTTTTTGGGGTGGTTATTATTTGGGTAAGAAAATTGGTGATTGGACAGAAACATCAGGATCACAAGCCACCGAAAAAAAGGTTTTCGTGGGCACAATCAACAATTTCTTTGGCAAATTAAACGTTGCGGAAGTGAAAGTGGAAACAAATTCACTTTCGATAAACGATAAAATTGTGATTATTGGACCAACAACAGGCGTTTATGAAGACACTATTTCGGAAATACGTGTTGAGTTAAAAACAGTTGAAACAACTGTAAAAGGCGAACAATGCTCCATTCCCGTGAACGACCTGGTTCGCAGAGGTGATAAATTATATAAACTTGTTCCAGCTTCAATCCTTGAATTAGCATGACGGGAACTAACTATCACACGCACAGCAACTTCAGCGATGGAAGTGAGCCGCCACAAACATATATCAATCAGTCAATCGCCTTGGGCATGACTGATCTTGGTTTTTCGGATCACGCACCAATGCCCTTCGAAAACACTTTCTCGATTCAGCCAGGACAAATTGAAGCTTATTGCCTGGAAATAAATAAGTTAAAAGTGATCCACAAAGATAATCTGAACATTTTTCTGGGTTTGGAGATTGATTTTATCCCTGGTTTGATGGATGATTTTGGTTCGTTCATCAACCAACATAAACTCGATTACTGCATTGGTTCTGTTCATTTGATAGGTAACGGTTCTGAGGAAAATTTGTGGTTTACCGATGGCCCAAAGAGAGAAACGTATGACGATGGTTTGCAAATATTTTATGGCGGTGATATACGAAAAGCCGTGAAAGCATTTTATCATCAAACAAACCAAATGATTGAAACACAGCAATTTGATGTGATTGGTCATTTCGATAAAGTGAAAATGCATAACCAGAACCGCTATTTTACAGAAGATGAAAAATGGTATGTTGACCTCGTTTTTGAAACACTCGATCTCATCAAAAAAAAGGGAATCATTGTTGAAGTAAACACACGGGGAATGTACAAAAAACGTTCCGAAAGTTTTTTTCCTTCCGATTTTATCTTACGCAGAATGAATGAGTTAAATATTTCAATCATCATAAGTTCCGATGCACATCAGCCGCAGGAAATACAACTATTATTTGCCGAAGCACTTGAAGTAGTGAAGCAATCAGGATATAAATCGCTGATGAAATTGACTAAAACTGGATGGAATGAAGTTGATTTGACAATTCGGTAATTTGAAAATTCGGTAATTTGAAAATTTGAAAAATAAAAATTAAATGATTAATAAACAGGCAATTACCAAGGAGGATATTCATCCAATTTTGAAAAACAGATGGAGCCCGCGTGCTTTTGCCAATACCATGGTTGAAGAGAACAAACTCATCCGAATGTTTGAGGCCGCACAATGGTCACCATCTGCTTCCAACGAACAACCCTGGTGCTTTTTTTTAGGAATCAAAGGCGATGAAACTTATCAAAAAATATTTGATACTTTGGTCGAATTCAATCAGTTATGGACCAAAACGGTTCCGGTTTTAATCCTAAGCTGTGGCCGGAAAATGAGCCTTAAAAATACTGATATCCCTAACAAAACTTTCATGTACGATGTTGGTCAGGCGGTGGCTCATCTCACTTTTCAAGCTTCGTCCGATGGTCTTTTCGTCCATCAAATGAGTGGTTTCGATACGTCGAAAGCTGCTGAAATATTTTCTTTACCATCTGATTTTGTTGCAGTTACTGTTATTGCTGTCGGTTACATCGGCGATCCGGAAATATTGCATCCGAATCTACAAAAAATGGAAAATAATATACGCCAAAGACGTGATTTAGCCGAAACTGTTTTTACTGGCGACTATGGCCATTCTAACAAACTGCTTAACAAATAAATCAAGAAAAATGCAAATAGCTTCCTTGGTTTCTGGCGGTGTTGATAGCTCGGTTACCATTCCGTTGTTGAAAGAAAAAGGCTACAATCCGGTGATTTTTTACATCAAAATCGGGATGGAAGACGAACCAGGCTATGTAGATTGTCCGGCAGAGGAAGACATTGAAATCACGACCTATATCGCCAAAAAATACGGTTGTCGTTTCGAAATCGTTGATTTACAGAAAGAATACTGGCAAAACGTGGTTAGCTACACCATCGAAAGCGTAAAAAAAGGCTTAACGCCTAATCCAGATGTGATGTGTAACCGCCTGATCAAATTTGGAAGTTTTGAAGACCGTTTTGGCAACGAGTTCGATAAAATAAGCACAGGTCATTATGCCCGTGTTATTGAAAACGAAAAGGGATTTTACCTTGGTACCGCAGCCGATCCGGTGAAAGACCAAACCTATTTTTTAGGAAGAATCACTTACAATCAATTGAAAAAACTCGTGTTTCCGCTGGGAGATTTATTGAAACCTGAAGTTCGGAAAATTGCCACGGAAATGCGATTACCAAGTGCGCATCGCCCTGACAGTCAAGGTATTTGTTTTTTGGGAAAAATCAATTACAACGATTTTATCCGCCGATATGCAGGCGAAAAAGAAGGCAAAATCATTGAAATGAAAACAGGAAAGATTCTTGGAAAACACAATGGATTTTGGTTTCATACCATCGGACAGCGCCGTGGACTTGGATTGAGTGGTGGCCCCTGGTTTGTGGTAAAAAAAGATATTCACGAAAACATCGTTTACGTTTCAAATGGTTACGATCCGATAAATCAATGTTCAAGCATCATTAAACTTGCTGATTTCCAGTTGCTTCATCCCGATTTTGAACTAAAACAAGGTGACAGGGTGCGATTTAAAATTCGTCATCAACCCCATTTCAATCACGGAAGTATCGAAGTTCACGAAAACAGCATTCTGATTAATTCTGATACAGTTATCCCAGGCGTGGCTCCCGGTCAGTTTGGTGTGTTGTACCACCCGGAAGAAGTTTTTTGTTTGGGTAGTGGCGTCATCGATTAATTGATTTTGAAATTGTTTGCTTAAGCATTACTTTTGTTATGCAAACAATTCATTATGCGGGTCTCAAAGACATTTTTCATCCTCATTTTTGGCCTTTCTCAACTAATTGTTTTAGCTCAGGAACCCGTTTATCGGCATTACACAAGTCAAAACGGCTTACCTTCATCTGAGGTTTATGATGTGCTGCAAAGTGAAGAAGGTTATATTTGGTTCGCAACGAATTATGGCGTCGTCAGGTTTGATGGATTAAATTTCCGTGTGTTTGATAAACAGGATGGTTTGCCCGAAAACGCCATTTTCAATATGCAGAAAGATGATTCAGGCCGGATTTGGTTTAATACCTTTAATGGCTCACTCGCTTATTGGGATGGTGAAAAAATTCAACCTTATAAAAACAACAATAAGATATCGGCATATATTCAATCTATGGGATTAACTACCACAGTATTCGTTAGTTATGATATACAGCCCGATGGAAGCTTATTGTTCGATCTGAACGGGAAAGGGCTTCACTTGATAAATGATGCGGGCACGATTCAATTAAAAAAGCAGAAGGAAGATGCTGCGTTTTTTGACCTGATTCTCCTCCCTAATGGTAAAGTTCTTTTTAACTCATCCAGCACTATCACTGAGCCAACTATACGCCTCATTCAAGGTGACTCCATCTTTCAAGTAACAAGGCTTTTCGACAATTCGGCATACAAAAACAATAATTTGTTTCGGGCTACCCATCGAAATGGAGTAGTATATTTTACTTACAATAACCTGTTAATCAGGGCAAAAGGCAACAAAAGCGAATTAGTTTACCGTTTCAAATACCGGATCGTTGATGTTCAATTCGATAAATCTGGCGGAATGTGGATTGGAACAATCAATGGAGGAGCATTTCATTTCAAAGATTCAAATTTCACCGTTTTACCAGAGAATTATCTAAATGGAAATTCGATAAGCAAAATATTTTTCGACCATGAAGAAGGAATCTGGCTCACATCAACCAACAATGGCATTTTCTACTATCCTTCACTAAATATTACTAAATATGATATGGAATCGAGTGGACTTCCATCGAATAGAATTAACGATATTGAGATTGATCCATCTGGGAAAATATGGCTTGGACTTGGTAGAGGCCAATTGGTATCGATAAATACCGATAATACGATCAAAACCTATCATATCGAAACGGACCAGGAAGCTTTTATATCGAAGATTAAATGGAATAAGCCCTTGAATCGCTTACTAATAGGAACCAATATCGATCTGTATTATTTTGAAAATGGTTCTATAAAACTCCATCCAAATATATTTTCAAACAAAATTGGCGGTCGCAAGAAATTCTCTGCCATTAAAGATATTGCGCTGAACTATCACACAGGTGATTTCTGGCTGGGAAAATATACGGGAATCACAAAGTTATCTTCAAGTGGTAAAGTCATGTATATGAGCGCATTGGAAAGCAATTTTAATGAAAGAGTTGAAGCAATAGAGTTGGATAGCAATGGAACGGTTTGGATGGGTACACTACATGGCTTATGGCAATTTAAAAATGCAAAATTTACACAGCTGACTTCCAGATATTCACTGCTTAGTGAACGAATAACAGTCATTAAATCAATAAACGATACCATTGTCATGGGCACACGCGGAAACGGCTTGTTGATCTTAACCAAAGGTAGTATGTTTCAATTTACGACAGCCAATGGACTTCCTGGAAACTCAATAGACGCCCTGACAATTAGCCCTAATTTGATTATAGCCGGAACCAATCAGGGAGTATTTACCATCAACCGGAAAAACATGATTTCTGACCCAAAAATCAGAACTATCACTACTTCCAACGGACTTTCAAGTAACGAAATAACCTCCTTACATTTGAAAGAGAATTCCATACTGATTGGTACATCTGAAGGCCTGAATATTCTCGATCATACTGCTTTGATGCCCAGATCAAACCATTTTCCACTTTTTTTTACCAAACTTACCATTGATGAATCACCCGTAAATATTGAAAATAACCTGCAAATAAAGTTCGAAATAAACTCCATCGAAATTGATTATTTCGCCATCTCTTTCCATAACAAAGGAAAAATCATATACAGGCATCGTTTACTTGGTTTACATGATGAATGGTTTGAAAATCAACATACAGGTGCTCAATATCCTTATCTGCCAGCCGGAAAATATACATTCGAGGTGAGCGCAAAAAATTTAAATGGTGAATGGAATCCAAATCCGATAACCTTAAGTTTTGAAATTATTCAACCATTTTGGCAAACATGGTGGTTCTACAGTTTGATTGCAATCATGCTTGTAATGATTATTTACCTCGTTTTCAGGCTTCGCATAAAGGCAATACGAAATAAGAACCAATTGCTACTCGATATTTATCGTTACCAGCAGGAAGCTTTGATTGGCCAAATGAATCCTCATTTCATTTTCAACGCATTGAACTCACTTCAACGCTATATACTTGAAAATGATAAGGTTGCCTCGAATAAATATTTATCAAAATTTTCGGGGCTCATGCGTAAAACGCTTGAAAATTCCCAAAATAAAGAAATTAGTATTCAAGCCGAATCCGACACACTTCAATTATACCTCGAAGTTGAGGCATCGCGATTTAAAAACCGATTCAATTTTGAACTAATTATTGGTGAAGGATTTGATCCAAAAACCACCATGATTCCAGTATTTATCATTCAGCCACTTGTTGAAAACGCTATTTGGCATGGCTTAATGAATAGCGAAAAACTTGGCTTGCTCCAGATTCAATTTACCCGTTCATCAAACGATTTGCAATGCATGATTGTTGACAATGGGATCGGGCGTGAAGCAGCTGCGGCCATTAGCAATCGAAAAGACAAGAAATCCTTAGGTATTTCTATCATCCAAAACAGGATTAAACTACTGAATACGCAGGAAAATAGAGAAATAAATATTCAATATACCGATTTAAAGAATGAATCCGGTATGGCCACCGGAACAGAAGTAATTGTATCTTTTCCTCACTATTTTATACAAAAAATATGAAAAAGTTCAATGTGATCATCGTTGATGATGAACCGGATGCGGTAGCAACTATTGAATTGATAATCAATGAGTTTTGTCCAGAACTTACAGTTTTAGGTTCAATCAATCAGATTGACGATGCCTGGGAACTGATAAAAAAGACAAGTCCCGATTTGGTGTTTCTCGATATTGATATGCCTCGTGGCTCAGGTTTTGACCTTCTGGAGAGATTCCCAATTCGTAAATTTGACGTGATATTTATCACTGCTTTCAGTAAATATACGCAAAAAATGGAGGAATACGGCGCATTCGGTTGCTTGCTAAAACCGATTGATATCGACGTTTTAACTGAGTTGACGGATAAACTGATCGAATTTCGTAAAAGTAATCCCGATAAAATCTTTAAGCTAATAATCTAAGATACTATTTTTTCACCCTCAGTAAAGGTATTTGCTGGCTTGGATGATAAACAAGTGGTGCCCATTCAACCTCCACCATTATGGATGAAATGGGCGTTTTTAACTCATGCGAAAGCGAATTAAATAGTGTATTGTACAGTTTCAACGACGAATCCTTTTGTTTACGCTCCATCGCTTTTTTCTCTGCTTCACGGTTTTTTATCATTAACAATCCATTCACCAAAGCAACAGCAAAATACAACAATAGCATCAGCGTATCTTCTGCATGGGTGATGTGAAACGTAAAGACGGGCGGAATGAAGAAGAAATTCCAGATTAATGCACTTAGAAAAGCCGCCAGAATAACAGGTTTTGTATCGAAAAAAACAGCAAGAATCGTTACTGCCATCAACAAAAGCAGCGCGACAGTTTTATACCCAATAAAATCTTTTGCAAAAAAACAGGATAGCGAAACAACCACAACCAAGCAAATACTCGTGGTATATTTTGCATTTCGGATGACCGAAATAAATTCCTTCAATTGCAACATGAAATGATTTCTGAGTTACAAATGTACAGCAATGATGAATGCTAAGTAATGGACAATTGAAAATTGTATAAATGCCTGATAATTTGAATTATATAGAAATTCAAATACGAGATTCATCACTTCTAAATTTTTATCTGCATAAAAATAGGAATTATTTTGAAACGAAAGCGATTTTCAAAAGCGAAATTTCAGCCTCTATTTAACAAGCTTTTCCAGCGTTGCATTCACTGTTATATCAACCGTTTCAGCAATTTTACCCATGACGGCAGATGGAACTTTTATGTCATAATCGGCAATGGCGATTCGAAAAATCGCATTGGCTTTTATTTTCCCATCCACCACTTCAATAATTCCTTTTTCGGAAACGGGTTTTGTTACACCATGCATGGTCAAATTACCGTTTACAACTACGTCATACTTAGCGTTTTTTGAAGCATCCAAGGCTTCTATTCCAGCAACTTTGCCCACAAAAGTGGCATTCGGGAATATCGCCGATTCGATATAGTTTTCGTTGAAATGTTCCTGCATCAGAGCCTTTTCAAATTGAAAGGATTGCATCAGCACTTTAAAGACAAAATCGCCGGTTATTATATCCAACGCACAATTAACCTGATTATTGACAGCCTCGATTTTTTCTGCCGGTGCATCTGAGTAGAATTTAATCTGCACATTTTTCGAAATATATTTCTGAGCATGTAACGAAGTTCCTAACAGGCTACTAATCAAAGCTAAAGCAATAATCATTTTATTTTTCATGACGATATTATTTTTTGTTTATCGGGTTTAAAGTTTGTAATGTAAATGATCTTCAAAAACGTTGATTATTGTCCGCCGACCAATGAACCGTGCTCAAGAATTACATCAGTATCATTGAATCCGGCACATAATCCTTTTATTTTCAATTCTTTATCTTTCAAATCGGCAGTTATTTTGTCGGCATATTCTGGCAACATGGCAATCCGTACGCCTTGGTGTCCGAACATTCCTTCTTCAAGCACAAAATAAGCTATTGTGGAGCTGTCGGCTGACTCAATCTCAGTTAAAATTCCTTGAATTTCAAGCATTTTGCCATTATATTTTTGTGGAGAAGCCACCGGATCAGCAACAAAATCGTTATAAAGTTGGCTTGCCCGAATCTTGAAATCGGCCTCCAGCTCATCATATTTCGGATGCGGTTTGTTGTAAACAAATTTATAAGTTGCAAATATTCCTACTACTCCGAGAACAAAAAGCACTCCTAAAATTTTTATCCAATTTTTCATAGGAATCTAATTTTGATGGCACAAATAAACAAAAGATCAAGTTGAAATAAAATTTTTCGTCTCCGTTTGAGAGTTAAAAGCGGTTGAATCGGGAAAATAGCAGATAAACAGTTTATTGGGTTTAACTAAGCCAGTCGCGGAACAGGGGCGAACGATCTGTACTCGAGATGGATTCAACCTCGCAAGGTGGTTTGAGCATCACTTTAATTCTCGATTTACTATATGTATAAAGCTTGTCGATTGAGTCGAAACCGATAATAAATCCGCGATTGATGCGGAAGAATTTCTTCTCATTCAATTGGTGTTCGAGCTGATCGAGTGTGAAATCTATGGAATATCTGTCACCATTTTTCAACCGGACAAATACAATTTTTTCGTCTATATAAAAATAGGCAACTTCCTCAATACCAAACGATTTAATTTGCTGACCTACCTTCACCATCATTCGGTTCAAATATGAAAGTTCTTTCGGAGCCTGCAATATACTTGCAATTTGATTATAATCGATCGCTGGGCGTTTTTCATTTAATTTTCTGAATTTTGCGAGTGCATCTTCCAACTCATTGCGTTTCATTGGTTTAAGTAAATAGTCGATGCTGTTCACTTTGAAAGCGCGAATGGCATATTGATCATAAGCTGTTGTGAATATTACCGGACAACTGATATCAATTTTTTTAAATATATCGAAACTTGAGCCATCTGACAAATGAATATCCATCATCATCAAATCTGGTAATCCATGCAATTTCAGGTGATTTACTGTCGATTCAATACTCTCGGTAATACCGGTGATGCGGATGGAATCGTCAATATTCTGTAACATTTTCGACAGCCGGTTTGCGGTAGCTTCCTCATCTTCAACAATATGTATTTTCATAACGACAATATTTGTATTTGTTTGCTATTAATCTGTTGAATTAATGGCAATTTTACAACAAAATTAACTTCATTATTCTCTACAATGACTTTTTTGTCTGCAAAAAGCCGGTACCGTTCCGAAATATTCTTCAGGCCAAGTGAAGTTGAGACTTCCGGATTATTTTTTGCCTGTAGGTTATTCGAAACCACTATAAAATCATCTTCAACAGAAATATTTATCAGAAGTGGTTTACTTTTAGAAGCAACATTATGCTTTAGCGCATTTTCGGCCAACATTTGCAAAGTCATTGGCGGTATGCGGCTGAGTATGAATTCTTCTGCAATCTGAATGTTTAATTGCAATCCGTTTGCGTAACGTTTTTTTTGAAGGAAAATATATGTTTCAAGAAGTTGTTGTTCTTCAGATAATGTAATCAACTCTGTATCACGAAATTGAAGAATATTACGAAAATAATCGGATAGTTTTTCGACATAGCTCACGGCGTTTTTTGCATCTGATTCGATAAGAGCAATAAGTGTGCTGAAGCTGTTAAACAGGAAATGCGGATTTACCTGATTTCTTAGGTTACTATATTCAAACTCAAGCTTTTCGTGTCGTATTTGCTGTTCCGTTTTCATTTTCAACTCGCGGGAATGAACAAACCATCTGAGAATGCCAAGAACGAATATTGCAGCAGCAAGGATAAACCACCACCGTTGCCAGATTGGACTTTTAATGGTAAAATTGTATGAGATCTGATCTTCAACGGAGGAATTTGTATTTCCTGCATCAAGCAGACGAAAGGAATACTTTCCCGGTGCGAGATTGCTGTATCTGATAATATGATCCCGGGTTGTGTACCAATTCACATCCTGACCTTCAAGTTTCGCTTTGAAACGCATATCACCCGGCCGTGGATACCAAATTCCCGTAAAATCGAAACTTAAATTGTTCTGATTATATTCCAAATTAATTGGTTGACCAATTGTAACCGGTTCCAGATTTACCAAAACACTTTTCAGATTCAAAATAGGTTTTACCTGAGCAATTCTATCAAGCTTATTAAATCGAATATATCCGTATTGAGTTCCGATCCAGCAATTTCCAGTATGTTGATTGGCGTCAATTGCATTTAATCCGGCCTTAATATCGTGTATATCAATATTTTCACCTGTTTGAACGATTACGCCATTTGTGGTATTTATTAAATCAACACGATGATTATTAACGACTAAAACGTAATTTCCAACGGTTGCAACCGAGGTTACAGAAAGCGAACCTAAGCCATCCGACAGGCCAAACTGTCGCAAACTATCTCCCTGCAATCGAAAAACACCTTCATCTGCCACCGCCAGCCACAATGCCCCAAACTTATCCTCGGTAACAGAATAAATTGCTTTTTTTGAAATATGGTCATTTTTTAACTGCTCAAACTTTCCGTTTTCAAAATAACTCAAACCGCTTCCGTCTGTGGCAAACCAAACACGGTGATCAGGAGCAATATAAATCTGAAAGATATAATTATTTCCCAATTTCGAATTTCCGCTGTAATCTTCAAACTCAATATTGTCACCAGAGGTTGTGTATGCCCTCGAAATTCCTCCAAAGGTTGAAAACCAGATAAAATTTTGATCACCCGCAATCGACAACACATTATTATTTGCCAATCCATTTTGTTCCTGATATACCCTTATGTTTTTATTCTTGGGATTGAGAACAATCACTCCTTTATCAAAAGTACCAATCCAAATTAATCCATTATCGTCTTCATACAAACAGGTAAAAAAAGTGTTTTTGAAGAATGTTGTCGAAAACATCAGCTCAGCTTTAACCATATTGCTGTTATTCAACGATTTACGGAATAATCCTGTCTCGTTGCAATACCAGATAAATCCTTTCGAATCGGCTAATATTGCATGAACTTCACCGATAGGTTGTTGGTTTTCGAATTTAAAATATTCGATTTCACCTCCCAAAGTCCAGGTTAGTTTTTCCTGATCGCCAATCCAGAAACCGCCCAGATTGCTGTAACAGGTGTTTAACTTGCGTGTGGGAAGCGAATTTGTCGATGTTCCAAAATACTCGTTTAACACACCGGAATCAATGTCATAACCAAACAATTTACCATTTTCGGTTCCAATCCATAATTCATTTTCAAAAATCAGCAGTGACCAGATCTCGCTTTGCTGAATCGCATCAAACCCGATTACTGTTTTAAAAACATCGTCCTTGATTGCATAAGACGCCACGCCAGCTTCATTAAATCCAATCCACAAACAATTTTTTTTATCCAAAGCTAAATCATGAATAATTAGATCGGGCAGCAGATTATTGTATTTAAAATGTTGTATTTCAATTGTTTTGTTATCTATTCGACACCGAACCAAACCAGCATCCGTGCCGGCCCACACCCAACCGGTTGAATCGGATTGCAGGGTGTAAACGAAATTATCCGTTAAACCTTCGCTTTTTGCTATATTCGTTTGCCATCCATGATTATCTAACACAAATAGTCCATCGCCATAAGAAGCAAGCCAAACGAGCCCGTTTTTATCTTTTTCAATATCGGTAATGGCTGTTTTGCCAGTTGTAAGTATTGTTGGCTCACTCAAATCGTCAGCATAAAACAGAATGCTTCCGTTCGATAATCCCACCCAGCGCTGTTCAGCATCACAATAGATTTTCGTGATTTCAAATTGCGTCATACTTGGCGGAAACGGTAAAGGAGTATATTGATTGCCGTCGAACTTAAATAATCCACCTTGTGTGCCAATGATTAAAAATCCTCTGTAATCTTCACAAAAACTTGTAATTTTCCTCCCTTCGATATTGTAATCCGGAACAAAAGTCCTGAATAACAATTCTCCGGCAGATGTATATTGTTGATTTATAATTATATAAAGCAATATCAAAATGAGAAAACGTCGAGATTTTAATATCTTTTCAAATCTATAACAACCAATAGAATACCATTGAAGACTCATTTTGCCACACTTTTAATGAATGTTGCGTTGATTTTCACTTCTATTTCAGGTGCAACTTTTTTCGAAACCACTTTTGGAATTCGGATATGATGATCATCCATCATAACTGTGAATATACTATTGATAGTCAATACGTTTCCAATCAAAACAATATGTGCTTTGATGATTCTTTCTTGTTTTACACCATGCAAATCGAGTATGCCTTTAGCCCGAACTATCTGCTCTTTTCCGTTGGTTAAGTTTAGCGGCTCAATAATTTTACCAGTGAAAGTTGTTCTTTGGTAAATATTTGATTCCATATAGTTTTCATGAAAATGTTCTTGCTGCAGAGGACTGTTAAATCCTTCAAAAGTGCCATTAACTAAAACGAAGATAAATGTCTGGTTATCAATATCAATGGCACCTTGTAACGTATTCGATTGAGCCTTTATGATCTCAAGCGGAGCATCGGAAGTAAAAGAAACCATCCCATTTTCGGTTAGGTAAACGGATTGCTGAGCGAAAAGCAATTTACCGGCTAAAACCAAAATAATTATGAATACAAATGTAATACGTTGACAAACAGACATTTAATGATTAAGGATTGGATTATAAATTTCAGAGTAATATTAACAATAAAATTAAACCCAAAAGTACACCTAAAATTGAAGACACAAACAATTGAAACCGTCCATAATACAATTGTCTGATTAACAACAAAATAATCCACTGAAAAAGAAATATTACTCCGGTGTACAAACCAAAAGCGAGCCAGTTTCCCAAATTATTCATCCAGTGAAAATTATAAAATCCTTCGTCAATAAAGAATAAAATGTTTGTAAAAACAACGGCAATCACCAACTGATATAGTATGGATTTCGATAGGGAAGATTCCTTAGACATTTCGTTTATGTGTAAAACGAATTAATAAACGGAAATATTGTTTTGAATCCTGATCTACGGCTCAATATCCAATAATATTAGTTAAACATATTCTTCAATTCGATATCGAGAAAAACCGGATTGTGATCGCTAAATTCGAAACCAAGATCCACCGCCAACACCTGATTCAGCTTGATATTGGGCGAAAGCACAAAAAAATCAATGGTGGTTGAACCTGTCTTTCCTTTTTCATAAGCCTGATCGAGATCGCGATTGGTTGGCACCTTGGAATCGGAAACTATTTGCCAGTCGGGAGGCATAAATCCTTTTTGAATCTTTACCGGAGAAGGAATAAATTTATGTCCCCCATAATCTGCAGATGGCTCAAAACCCGCAGGATTCATATTAAAATCACCACCAGCGATTACATAATTTCCCGATAAAAACTCTGTCATCATAATATTACGAATGACAGTCAATTCCTTTTCCATTAATTTCTGATCGGTAACAAAAGCCGAATTATGCGTATTGATCACAACGAGTTCTTTGCCATTCACGATTGGAATGCGCGTTTCAATCAGGCAACGATCCAACAGAAACAAGCTTTCAGGCCAGCTGGCAATTTGCGGATAAGCATGACGCCGGCAAAGTGTAGGCGTGAAAACGCTGAGTGTCATGACGCCGGCTTCTACCTCGCCCATCGGGTTTGTGACCGGAACCGGGACAAAGGGAACTTTGTAATTTGTTGCAAAAACAGCGTTGAAATTTGGCAAAACACCATCAATTAACGCTTCTTCGTCCTTATAATAGCTTCGTTTGGCCTTTTTATCCACTTCCTGCAACAGCCAAATATCGATGGTTTCATTTTTCTTGATGATATTCAAAATACCAGCTAAATTCTGGTCGGTTTGCTGTTCACTTGTCCTTGTTTTATTTCCACCGTCATAAAAAAAATCCATTTCCTTGCCCAAACCGGCATACCCAATATTCCAGGTGGCAAGGTGTAAGCGTGCTCCATGTATTGGATTTGGAATTTGCCGCTGGCTTAATTTTAGAAGCTCTTTTTTAGGAGGTTCATAATCAGATCTGCTGATCCAAATAACAAAACCGGCAACAGCCAGTATTACTACTACTAAAAGTGTAACCATACCAATGATGATTTTTTTCATTTCAACGGAATAAATAGTAAATAATCATGGGCAAAGATAAATGAAGAAACGAAACCTGAAAGCCATTGGAAATTATTGCAGCAGCTTTCATGCTGATTGATTCAAAATCATTACTTTTATATCCTTACAAAATATAAATGATGATTGGGTAAGTATTTTATACAACAATCTGATTTAGTTTTAGTTATTAAACCATAAAAAGAAATTCTATGAAATCACAGGTTCAAAATGGTGCTCAATCAGGTGCATTCTACGGCATTGGAATGATCGGAGCAGCAATTTATTTTATTTCTCATGCCTCCGGTTTTTGGATGGGAGTTGTCGGATTCCTAAAAGCAATCGTTTGGCCGGCGTTTTTCGCATACGAAGCATTTAAACATTTTGCAGGCTAAACTTTGAAAATTATGATTATTAACAAGAGTTTTGCCAGCGATAACTGGTCGGGTGTTTCACCCGAAATAATGCAGGCCATTGTGAATACTAACATTGGTCATCATCCTTCGTATGGCGAGAATGATCCGTTGATGGAAACTGCCCAACAAAGATTCCGCGCCATTTTCGGAGTCAATTCCCAAACCTTTTTTGTTTATAACGGAACCGGTGCCAACGTTCTATCGGTCAGACATTTACTTCGTCCATGGGAAGCTGTCGTTGCGGCACATTCGGCACATTTGAATGAAGATGAAGGCGGCGCACCGGAGGCATTGACCGGAAGTAAAATCCTTACCATTGAGACCGAAAACGGGAAGATAAAACCCGAACAGGTAAAACCGTTTTTAAACAGCATTGGCTTTCAACATCATTCTCAACCTCGTTTGATTTCTGTTTCTCAAACCACCGAGATGGGAACCGTATACAGCATCAAAGAAATAAAGCAATTGGCTGATTTTGCACACGATAACAATATGTTTTTGCATGTCGATGGTGCCCGAATATCGAATGCTGCCGTTGCCTTAGGATGCAGTTTTAAAGAAATGATTTGCAACACCGGCGTTGACGTTTTATCTTTTGGCGGAACCAAAAACGGGTTGATGTTTGGCGAAGCCGTGGTTTTTCTGGATAAAAAACTATCTGAAGGATTCGAATATAACCGCAAACAGGGAATGCAATTGGCAAGTAAAATGCGTTTTATCATCGCACAGTTTATCGCCTA
>CANNKD010000042.1 GCA_947505205.1 Bacteroidota bacterium
AGGATAAAGACAAAGTGAACCTGCTCAAAGTGAACATTTCCACGGGCGTTAAAACAAACCTTTTTTCAGTGAAGGGATTTGGGAATATATCTGTCCATCCTGACAAGACAATGATGGCCGGTTATGAATCTGCCTACCAGGTCAATGTCGCTTCGGTCTGGGATTTAAAAACAGGTCAGCGGATATTTAGCCAAGAAGAGGGCCTAAGTGGTTATATTGCATTATCATACGACAAAAAGAGGGTATTGGTTTGGAGCATAAATGTTGCTATTTACGACATTGCCACCAAACAAGCTTTAGTTAAGGATATTAATATCCCTTTTGCAGGTGATTTTGGTACAGAAGCCGTTAACAGCGACCTGAGTGTTTTAATCACAGGGTCGCGCGATGGGGAAGTGGCAGTGTACAATATCAACGGTACCTTAATGTATAAATTGCAGGCGCACACCTCAACCGTTCGTAAGATCTACTTCTCTCCCGACAATAAACTTTTTTATACAGTTTCGTATGACAATACCATAAAAGTATGGGAAACAGCAAATGGAAGGTTAATCGGATCGCTATACCTGTTTAAGGATAGCAATGATTTTGTATTCCTCGATGCAGAAGGGCGATTTGATGGCACATCTTTGGGGATACAAAACATTTATTCTGTTGTTAATCAGAATTTTCTTCCCCTGGATGCGCTCTTCGAAAAATATTATACCCCAAATCTGTATGCGCGTTCTGTTGCGAAGGAAGCTTTTCCTCCCATTGACCAGGGCAATATCCATCCAGCTCCGGATATAAGGCTAACTTATGCTTCAACGCAGCGCAACCTCGAGGTTGAGGATGAGATCGCCACCTATACCAACACAACCGGAACAGCAGAAATCACCGCTAATGCCACTGCACCGGGTGATGCCCTCGACGAGATACGGTTATTCCATAACGGAAAGATCGTAACGCTGACAACCCGAAACCTGATCGTCGAAGAAGAGGGGAAACCCAATTCAGCCATAAAAAAGTATAATGTTTCCTTATTGCCGGGGGCAAATAAATTCAGGGGAATTGCTTTGAACTCTCAAAGGACAGAAAGCAAGCCTGATGAGATTGTTGTCAATTACGTTACTTCAAATTCGCAGCCTGTTAATAAACAAGTGATTACAAATCAGGGTGATATTATCGACCCTGTTGATAAGAGTGCGACCTTGCACTTGGTTGTTGTTGGAATCAATAAATATCAAAACCCATCCATGAGCCTTAATTATGCCTTAGCCGATGCTACTGCTTTTAAGGCAGAACTGGAGAAAGATGCCAAGACTGTTATTTCTCAGGTAAGTACCTCCTTTGTGACTGACGAATCTGCGAACAAGGATGGAATTGTCAATGCATTTAAGCAGATACAGCAAGTTGCCAAACCCAAAGACCTGTTTATCTTCTACTATGCCGGACATGGTGTTATTGGAAAAGACAAGGAGTTTTACCTGGTTCCCAATGATGTGAGCAATCTAAAAAACGTACAGTCTGAGCTTGAGCAGAAAGGTATCCCTGCTAAACTCCTTCAACAATATGCCATTGATATTGCCGCTCAAAAACAGCTTTTTATCCTCGATGCCTGCCAAAGTGCCGGTGCTTTTAACGAAATGCTGAGTGCCGATGGAGATCAGCAAAAGAGCATTGCCGTGGTTTCGCGCAGCACAGGTACACACTGGATGGCAGCCAGCGGAGCACAACAATTTGCCAACGAGTTTTCGCAGCTTGGTCACGGTGCTTTTACCTATGTATTACTCGAAGCACTAAAAGGCTCGGCTGCAGCTGATAAAATGATCACCGTTAACGGACTGAAAAACTACCTCCAGCAGGAAGTTCCCGAGCTGATGAAAAAATACAGCGGAACACTTCAATACCCTGCCAGTTATGGGTTTGGGAATGATTTCCCAGTTGAATTGATAAAATAAATAAAGATGAGAAAGCTTACAGTACTTCTTATTATCTCGTTTTTTTTCTCTGTAAGGCTTATTTCCCAGGAGTTAAAACTGGTTGTTCCAAGTGCACATCCCCAACGCATCAATTCGGTATTAGTCGATAAGCAAGGAAAATTTTTATACACATTTGATGACAGTAAATGTATTATGTGGAATATTACTACTGGAAAGCAACTCCACACCTTTGAAACCGCTTTCATTACTGGATATGATTTAAACCCGGATGGAACCAAACTGATCCTGTCGTCAAAATTGGGTGTGAACCTATTTAACACTGAGAACGGAAAACTCATTAAATTTTTCCGTTCTTCCAAATATAATTACAATGCTATTTTTACGGAAGATGGCAGCAAAATAATAGGAACCAATGAGGAAGGTGAAATTGACTTAATTGATCTTTCTGATTTCAGTTCTACAGTTTTTATATCCGAATATGGTTCCATGTTCAATTCACAAATTTGCCTTTTGCCTGACCAGCAGTTTAGCATTATAAATCAAGGGAAGATCAGAACATATGATTTGAATAAAAAAGAACGGGTTTTTGAACTGGAATTAGACAGATCAGAATTTAAACTGTTTCGTTATGCCGGGCAAATTTTGAAAAATGGAAATTTTTATGATTTACGAACAGGTCAGATTTTAAAGAAATTGATTGGACCCATAGTCGACAATGCATTTAAAGAGAGAATAATAATACCCTCAAATAATAGCAACGATTTGATTCTGATTGGGTTGCATAAGCAGTTCGAAAGATCTGTCCCTGATATACTTCTGTTCGAAACTGAGCATTTTACCAAAACCGCAGATTTCAAGAACCCGGAATATCCTGATTATTTCTTGGGTGGATATTTCGACCAGATACACCAAACAGTCTACTTAATAGCAATGGACAAAATTATTGCTTATGACATGCAAAATCAGTCATATAAAAAATTGGCGCAATCAGATTTTGCCAATTTTGGTTCAGGCAATTTTTCCACATCATCGGTAAACAATACCAAAAATAGTTTAGATGTAATAACAAATTATACTAATGCCAAATCGATAGATTTAAACAGATTTATTCCTGAATCGCATCGCAAGGTAAAAACGGACCCATTTGGTTATTGCACAAGCATTACCGGCGATACCAATGCCTTTTTTGAGTATGGGGATTCACTCACAATAAAAAGCACCAAAAACAACAAGGTGATCTATAAAACTAAAGAGCTTATTGCAAGTGAAAATGGCAGTTTGGTAAGTCATGATGATGGAACTTTTTTCTTTAGCCGGGATGGAAAGTACTTGTATTGTTTTTTAATGAAATACCCTGATGTTGATTACGAACTTACCCGTTTGAGCCTTAAAGAGGGAATTCAAACACCTGTAGGAAAATTTAAGCGCATGGGAAAACCGTTTTTTGTTTCTACCGACAGAAAAACAATTTGTGGTTTTGAAACCCAGAATCAGAATAAAGCATTTGCATTTGATATAAGCACCAAAACTAAAATATTTGAATTGGATCTGGATGTTGCCAACATGCGGACTCCATCAACCGTTGATCAATACATTGCAATTTCAGATGATAAAACCAAGGTATTAATAGCCAAAGGGAATAGTTATTATTTATATGATTTAAAAACCAAGAATTTAATTGTTGATAAAAAACCAATTACTCCCTTATATGAATATGTTCCCAGAGTGGCAAGCAGTAACTTAGAATATTTTATTGCCGCTGGCAACAGCAGATTGTATGTTTACAATAATGCAGGTGAGGAAATTTATATAACACCACCATTTGAACGAAGAGTATTGAGCATTTATTTCAGTTCAAATAACAAGCAATTTTTTGTTATTTCCGAGAACAATACTATAAAAGCTTTTGAAACGGCATCTGGAAAACTATTGGGTACACTTTATATTTTTAAAGAAACGAACGATTTCGTGTTCGTTGCGCCTGATGGCAGATTTGATGGGACCCAAAATGGAATGAAAAAATTATACTATTTAAAAAACAGGGAAATTTATCCGCTCGAAATTTTAATGGAAAAATATTATACTCCAAATTTATATGTACGCTTAATTAACGGTGAAGTATTCCCGATTATTCCGGATAATGATATTAGGAGCAAGCCAACCGCCAAAATCCAATATGCCGAAAAAACCCGTAATCTTGAGATAGATAACGATAATACCTTGTATCAAAACACAACAGGTGTAGCTGAAATCACCATAAACGCATCAGCCCCCGACGATGCCATTGACGAAATTCGCTTATTTCACAATGGCAAGATTGTTACCCTTACTACCCGCAATTTAATTGTTGCCGACGACAATATAAACAACTCGGCTACTAAAAAATATACCGTTAATTTACTCAGTGGTTTAAATAATTTCAGAGCAGTGGCATTAAACACACAACGTACCGAAAGTATCCCCGATGAAATTGTAGTTGCTTACAACAGCACTTCAAATACTAGTCCAGTAAACAATACCCCTTCTAATTTCAATCCAAATCAAACCACAATAGAGGCAGTAGATAAAAATGCTACGCTGCATTTGATTGTAGTCGGCATTAATCAGTATCAGAATAAAAGTATGGTGCTAAACTATGCTTTGGCTGATGCTACTGCATTTAAGACTGAACTGGAGAAAGATGCAAAAAGCGTTATCACCAATATTAAAACCTACTTTGTTACAGATAATACAGCAACCAAATTGGGAATAACTGCAGCATTTGCTCAGGTTCAGGAAACAGCCAAAGCGCAGGATGTTTTTGTGTTTTATTATGCAGGTCATGGTGTTATTGGCAAGGACAAAGAGTTTTATCTCGTTCCAAATGATGTAAGCGATTTGAAAAATGTGCAATCAGAACTGGAAACGAAAGGAATCCCAGCAAAAATGCTTCAGCAATATGCTATTGATATTGCTGCACAGAAACAGCTTTTTATCCTCGATGCCTGCCAGAGTGCCGGTGCTTTTAATGAAATGCTGAGCGCCGATGGCGACCGGCAGAAAAGCATTGCCGTGGTTTCGCGCAGCACCGGTACGCACTGGATGGCAGCGAGCGGGGCGCAACAATTTGCCAATGAGTTTTCCCAATTAGGTCATGGCGCTTTTACTTACGTTTTGCTTGAAGCGTTAAAAGGATCGGCCGCAGCTGATAAAATGATTACTGTGAACGGACTGAAAAACTATCTTCAGCAGGAAGTTCCCGAGCTAATGAAAAAATACAGCGGAACCCAACAATACCCGGCCAGTTACGGGTTTGGGAATGATTTTCCGGTTGAGATATTGAAGTAAATTTTCCGAAAATTAATACCGACTTTACACGAATATAGTTCAATAAGCCTTAGTCGAAATTGGATTATTATGGATTGCAATTGGTAAAAGCAATTGATTCTAATTCAAAATCTGTAACCTCTTGATAAAGATCAATTTCCATCAAAATTAATTCTGAATTTCTTCCATTTCTCCATCGAATCAAAAATCAAACATCCAAGCATAGCACGTGTATTGATTGAACACGTTTCCGTAGGTTTCTCTGTCTTTTTGCTATTACAGCCCTCCTACAATGCCTGTTATTTTTCCGTCATACTTTTTGCGCCCATTGCACAATAGTCAGATGATAAATATTGATCTAAGGTTTTGTAGTTCTCACAACCTGATAAATATAATGGTTGTATGTAGTAGCATTTCCTGTTACATAATGCCAGGTTTGTGATTCATCTCCAACATTATCAATGGTTAAGGTGGCAGTTGGGGTTGTAAATTCATTAATGACTGACGAAAAAGTAAGTCGTTTTGAGTCGTTTTCCATATTCCAGGCATCGGGCATGCGGTTGGCAAATATTAGGTTCCAATCACCATAAAAACTCAATTGATTATAAAAACCATCAAAACTTGATGTCTCCATTAAAATATAGGAGTTTCCAATTTCTATTGGTGTTTCAGACACAAAAACTCCATCCATGTATGTTACAATCTTTGCATCAGTAAATTTATACGCACCAGCTTCTATCGTTTCCCAATAGTCTTCATAAAGTGTAGCTTCTTTGCTGCAAGCAACCAAGAAAAGTAAAAACATACCCATCAAACAATTTTTTATCGTCATATTGTTTAGTCATTATTATTGAAAAAGGTATAAGAAATACCGACCATTAATTTTGTCGCGGAAAATGTGTCGGATACTTCTGATTCAATGCCAGCCATACCTGTAAATGCTTTGTATAAACTTTTATCATCCATCATATGTGCGCTTAAGTTATTTGCCCATGATTTCGACACTTCACATTCGATGGCAATTTTTGAACCCAATTTGAATTTTACCAAAAGTCCTGGCTCTAATCCAAGAGTAACACTACCCATATATGTACCGTTGTAATCGTTTTCGCTACCATAACTAGGCAGTCCATCGACATATACACTTGTTGAATGAATGCGAACAGGGTCACCAAAAATTAAATTTAAAAATGGTGAAAAAGTCAATTTTCTGTCAGCCTGACCTATGCTAATTCCCATACCAATTGAATAGGTATTAATATACAAATCAAATTGCCTGTACGCATTAACGCTTGCAAGGTCGTCAGGCTTCGATATACCATGAAAATGCTGATATGAAATGCTGAGGAATGCATTGTCGTAACCAATTCGGTAGCCAATATCATAAGCTGCGATTTGTTTTTCAAAATTATCCTGTTTCCAATCGGTTAATTTATAGCTTCCCGCTAAGTTGTATCGGGCATATACTGCCTGGGTAACATCTTGTGAATAAGAATTTTCCGCCATAGATATCAGCAATATAGCAATTAGTATTTTCTTAAAATTCATAATCTAAATTGAGGTTAATTCCATAGTTGGTTATATTAAAATTTTCTGAATTCATGATTCTATCTTCCAGAATATAGACATAACGATCGTCTAAACGTTCGTAATAAGGTATTATGCTGATACTGAAATTTTTGAATACAGGTATTAAGACACTTATCGACCCCCGAATAGTGCCTCCCTTCGTTTCGCCTAATACTTCATCATAATCAGCTGTTGTTCCTTGCAAATTTTCCTTCAGTTTGAAATTTAAACTTCCAAAAGCAGCCTGCACGCGCCATAGAATTTGTTTATTATTATCTCTATCTACTTTGTTACCCAACCCTAAGTTGAAATAGAAGGAATTCATTTGTTCGGTAATTTCATCCGATATACCACCAGAACGGGTTCCACTAAAACTATTTTTTTTGCTATTCCATTCCAAACCAAAACTCCATATCCCTGCATAGCCAATTAATCCGATATCTTTACAATTAAATTGCTGGTTAGGCTGCATTTCTTTTGTAACATCAGGGCTGTTATTGAATAAAAAGGCTCTTGTTTCGGATGGCCCTTGATAATATTGCAATTTACCGATTCCCGGCCCGGCGTACACGTGTATCTGTGCCTGTATAAAACTAAAATTTAGAAAGAATAATGGTATTAATATTTTTAGTTTATTCATTTTCAAATATTTAATAGGATAATTTGACTATGCAAATGTACCAAGCTTCACATGGCTAAATCCTACGGTTAATTACGTATATTTGATTATGAACCCAACTTATGGAATTTTATGCATCTATTACGAAAAGAGTCAACTAATCGTCAACTGTTAATAAAAAAGCACTTACAATAAATATTGCAAGTGCCTGATTATCAATTTGTCGGAGCGGCCCGACTCGAACGGGCGACCGCTTGCACCCCATGCAAGTATGCTAGCCAACTGCACCACGCCCCGATTTTAAGACCGCAAAGATACTATTGTTTTTTTGTTTGGCAAAAGGAGTTTTTCTGAAGCACGAAGTCAGAAGTCCGAAGCACGAAGTTCAACTTTATTTACGAATCATAACAAACTTTGCGTTTTTAAATCTTCAGTTTGCATTCAAAAAAAAAGGAAACTTTTCAGATTCCTTTTCGTTTTTTTAGTGTTCGTCGTGACCGATAAACTTGAGTTTGTCGCCAGTTTGCTCAACTACTTTTCTGTAATAGGCATCGCCATAACCCGGCTGAACTACTTTTGGATTCATCTGGCCTTCGATCTTTGTTTTAATATTACCATCCATAAACTTCATAAACAACTGTTGATAAGTAGTTTGGTAAGTAATAAATGTTAAAGCACCAGCATCACTGCTATATTTGGTAAGATATTCAACGGCTTTTACTTTGCTCAATCCATACAGCTTTTCTGCTTCGGCATCGGTAGCTGAAGTCTGATTTATAAATTTGGTTTCTAAGCCATTACGTATTATTTCAACCTCAGGTTGAATTACATTGTAACGTGTATAAGCGAGGTTTGAAATCATATTTGTAATCCAGAAACCGGAAGTGGACGACCATTCCATCATGGCGCCGTTGCCTCGCTCAAAGTTGATTGGAGCTTTGGTAATGCTGCAATACATTGGCATATAAACTGTTGCACAGGCATCATCAACACCCCACCAAATGATTCCACCAATTTCGTTGGGAAGCCATGAACGCGACTGAGTTATAAATGAAAATCCAGTTTGTTGAGTCGCCGTGGCTCTTTCATTCACATAAGTAACATTATCCACTTTCCAGGTGAGCGGACGCCAGCGGTATGGAATACCAAAAGGACCGGCACCAACATCTTTGCTCATGTCTAACTCAGTGTTTTCCAAATGGTCGCGCATAAACATCATCATATCGTGCAATGCAACTTTGTTGGTTGGTTTAACCCACAATGGCATGCGGTTGGTGGCATAATGATCCGGATTTAATGTTCCATCAGCAAATTGTGCATCATTTTTGATGTTGCCTTTTACATAATCCCAATATTTGTCCATGCCTGGAGCAACTTTGTTGAACATACTCCAAACTCTTATTTCGCTAAAACGGGCAGCGCTGAAAGTAACGGGAGCATAAGTATCAGAGAAACTGAAATTCTTTTCTTCTCCGGTAAACCAGCCTTTTGACTTGGCAAAAGAAACTACATCATAAGCATACACTACTTCAACAGCTGGATCGAAAATTTTATCCAGATTTTTTGATGAAATGGAAATCAGGGATTTCTTCATTTCTTTTGGAAAAGTAGTAATACGAGCCTGATTGGCATGGCCGCTTACATACCCGTCGGGGATGCGCATGGCTACCCAGACCGCGCCTTTATTAGCGTTTGCTGTTAGCTTGGTTTTCTTGTCGGTTACCATATTTGTTCCTTTACCGATAATTTCCATGATCCAAACTTCATTCGCATCAGAAATACTGAGCGATTCGCCAGAGCTGTAATACCCATATTCGGTAACCAGTTCCGACATGATTTTGATGGCTTCACGGGCGGAAGTAGCGCGTTGCAACGTTAAATAAATCAAACTTCCATAATCGATAATTGCTGTAGTATCTTGCAGTTCACCTCGGCCACCGTAAGTGGTTTCGCCAATTGCAACCTGAAACTCATTCATATTTCCGACTACATTGTAAGTGCGGTTGGCTTGCTTAATTTTACCAAGATATTTCCCAGTGTCCCATTCAGTTACATCCATCATGGTGCCATCAGGATATTGGCCTGCAGCCCAGTAATATAACTCGCCATAAAGCACATGCGAATCAGCCGCATAGCTAATCATGGTTGAACCATCAACAGACGCGCCCTTTGTTATCAGATAATTGGTACAGCCATAATTACTTATCGGAGCAAACAATGTTACTCCTAATAAAAAGAAAAGAATCAAACTTTTTTTCATAAATATTTCATTTTTAATTATATACTCATATTGAGAGCAAATATATAGGATTTTGTTGAAAGGCTTAGGCAAGTAAGGAAAATTTAAAGTTTTATGCCTAAAGTAAAAAGTTAACGGTATAAATTTTCAGTCAATTCAATTTGGATTATCTTGCTCTTTTTGAGTATGATACAAAGCCAAAATCTCACGAACTTGTTTTTTGTCTGAAATTAATTGTTGGCGCAAGGCTTCTATGTTTTCGAATTTTTTCTCGTTTCTGATACGATCGATAAAGCTAATGCAAATTTCATCATCGTATATAAACTGATCAAAATCAAAGATATGCACCTCAATGGTTAGTTGGCCATCAGCCACCGTCGGACGGTAACCGATGTTTCCCATACCGTCGAAATGTTCTCCACGCCATTCAACCCGACAGGCAAAAACACCGCTTACAGATATGATTTTGTATTCGGGCAAGGTATCAATATTGGCAGTGGGAAAACCGATGGTTCGGCCAATTTCGTTTCCATGAACCACTTTACCACTTATACTATATTGATATCCAAGTAGTTTGTTCGCGTTTTTCACATCGCCACTTTCCAATGCCGCCCGAATTTTGGTTGAACTGACAGCGATATTCTCAACATCCTGTAAATCTACCCGCTCAACTTTGAAATTGAATTGATTTCCCAATTCGTATAAACGTTTGAAATTGCCGGTACGGTTTTTCCCAAAATGATGATCGTAACCCACAATCAATTTGTATGGTTTTATTTTACTGACTACCACATCTCTGATAAATTCATCAGAACTGAGTTGCGAGAATTCTTTTGTGAATTTCACAATGATCAGATTATCGATACCAAAATCGCGAAAACGCTCAATTTTCTTCTTCTGATCAGAAATCAATTTCAGGTTTGGACTATCGATATGTAATACCAATCGTGGATGCGGATGAAAGGTAATAACAACAGTTTCACCTCCGATTTGACGAGCTTCGTCAACCATTTTTTTTAGAATAGCCTGATGACCGAGGTGAATACCATCGAACGTGCCGATGGTTACGATTGCATTTTGAACGGAAAGAAAGTCGGAGATATGATGATAAATCTTCACTTGGTCGAACTAAAATTTGTTTTTAATGAGGAATTCGGCAATCTGAACGGCGTTTGTTGCAGCTCCTTTGCGCAAATTGTCGGCAGTAACCCAGATATTTAAACCGTTTTCAATGGAAAAATCGCGGCGAATGCGTCCTACAAACACTTCATCATGGTTTTCGGCAAACAAAGGCATCGGGTATTCATTTTTCGCCGGATTATCGGTAACCTGAATACCCGCACTATTTTTAAGAATTTCATTCACTTCCTCAATCGTAAATGGTTTTTCAAATTCGATATTCACTGCCATCGAGTGACCGCCTTTAACCGGAACACGCACAACAGTTGAAGTGATAGCCATTTCGGGAGAATCTAAGATTTTTCGGGTTTCAAATTCAAGTTTTATTTCCTCTGAAGTATAGCCTGTTTCATCGAATTCGCCCCCGTGCGGAATTACATTCAATAAAATCTGGTGGGGATAAGCAGGTTCAAAAACGAGTGTATCTATCATTTCATCGCGCAATTGATTGATTCCTTTGATACCGCTTCCGCTCACCGATTGATACGTTGATATTACCAATCGTTTGATAATGAATTTTTTATGAAGTGGTGCAATGGCAACCACCATCTGAATGGTTGAGCAATTCGGATTGGCAATGATACGATGTTGCTTTTGAATGGCGTGAAGATTAATCTCGGGAACAACCAGCGGAACATCTTTGTCACGTCGCCAGGCCGAACTATTGTCTATCACATAAGTTCCGACTGCAGCAAAAAGCGGCGCATATTTAAGTGAGGCATTTCCACCGGCAGAAAATAAAGCGATATCGGGTTTCTGTGCGATGGCTTCTTCAACGGTGCAAACTGGTATTTCTTCTCCACGAAAAGTTACTTTCTTTCCTTTCGATTTAGCTGAAGCAGCAGGTAAAAGTTTGTCAACGAAAACATTATGTTCTTCAAGTATCTTAAGCATCATGCGGCCAACCAATCCGGTGGCCCCTACAACTGCGATAACCATTTTATTTTTAGATTAGATTAATTGTATATTTACATGGTATTTACCGACCGCAAAATTACAAAATAATGAAGAAGACACTCGCAATTTTACTCTTTCTTCCTTTGGTTGCCTTTAGTCAGTTATCAGATAACTTCGATGATGGAGATTTTATTAGCAATCCGACATGGGCAGGAACCACCGACAATTTTATGATTAACAGCAGTTTACAACTTCAACTGAATGCTGTTGGCGAAGGAATTTCGTATCTTTCAGCTGCCTACATCAGCGAAGAAACAACGGAATGGAGATTCTTTATCAGACTGGCTTTCAGTCCTTCATCAAATAATTTCGCGCAAGTATATCTTTCAGCTAATTCATCCGATTTAAATGCTTCACCCGATGGCTATTATCTTCAGTTTGGTGAATCGGGAAGTAATGATGCGATTGAATTATTTAAAAATCAGGCCGGACAACCGACAAGCATTTGTCGCGGAACAGCAGGTCTGTTGGCAAATTCGTTTTCTGTTTGGGTGAAAGTTACCAGAACATTAGCTGGTGAATGGACGGTTTTTAAGGATCTTACCGGAACTGGAAGTTATAGTATTGAGGCGACCGGAACTGAGAATTCATTAAATGTTGGCAGTTTCTTTGGTATATTTTGTAAATATACATCGAGCAACGCCACTAAAATGTATCTCGACGAAGTGTACGCCGGAAGTTTGATTGTAGATAATACACCTCCGCAATTAAGTAAACTTGAAGTTATCGATCCTTTCGATATTTCCCTCACTTTTAGTGAAACGACTGATAGTGTTATCATTACAAATGTTTTGAATTATTCAGTTGATGGCAATATTGGCCATCCAAATGCCATCGTTTTAGGAGAAAGTACCGCTCAGGTAAACTTACAATTTGGAACTCCGTTTGAAAATGGAAAAACGAATACTTTGATTGTCAAAAATATAACAGATTTGGCCGGAAACATCATGAACGATACCACGGTTCAGTTCAGTTATTACGAGGCGAGCCCAAATGACATTGTTATTAACGAAATTATGGCCGATCCAAGTCCGGTGGTGGGTTTGCCCGAATGGGAATATGTCGAAATTTATAACAACACAAATGCTGTAATCGATCTTTCGGGATGGAAACTCGTGGTTGGTGAAAGTGAAAAAATAATCGAAAATACTCAACTTCCAGCCTATGGTTATCTGATTTTGTGTCACGAAAATGCTGCAAATGAATTATCTGAGTTCGGTGAAGTCGTAGGTTTTAGCAGTTTTCAGTTGACGAATGCCGGAACAAATCTGGTGTTGTTGAATGAAAACGGTACGATTATTTCAAGCGTAACTTACAGTGATACATGGTACAACGATGCCTTTAAAAAGGATGGTGGCTGGTCGATTGAGCAGATTGATCCCACCAATGCCTGTGGCGGAAAAAACAACTGGAAAGCTTCTAACGCAGCCATTGGCGGAAGCCCGGGCAGCATCAATTCGGTAAATGCCATAAACAACGCAGCGCCCAAACCAGAAAGGTTTACTGTGCTGACAAAAAATATCATTCAACTGTGGTTCGATCAACAAATGGATCCGATAAGTCTTTCAAATACTGCATTTTACACACTTAATCCCGGAAATTTTCATCCATCTTCTGTTTTGTTGAATGAAACTGAACCTGAATTTGTGCAACTTGTTTTTGATCAGGTTTTTGCGGAAGGAACAATCTTTATTTTGACAATTGATCCACAGGTTTTAAATTGTTCCGGACTTGCCGTTGAAGCTAATACAGAAATTAGTTTTGGAATACCGAATCCCATTTCTGCTGGCGATATCATCATCAATGAAGTCCTTTTTAATCCGCTTGGCGATGGCGTTGATTATGTTGAATTATATAATAATACCAACAAAATATTTGATATTGAACAACTTATGTTGGGTAGTATTCACCAGACAATTCCCAATCCACCAGACACCAGTTTAAAACCCATCAGTGAAAACAGTCGTTTATTGTTGCCCGAAACTTATGTGTTGCTTTCGGCTTCCACCACCACGGTTTTGAGTCAATTCGAAAGTCCGAATCCTGATAATTTTATTGAAATGGCCTCTTTTCCGACCTTTTCAAACGACGAAGGAACCGTTTTGCTGAAAACAAAAACCGGAGTTCATGTTGACTTGTTTTCGTACACCGATTCGATGCATTTTCCACTTTTAACAACAACAGAAGGGGTTTCACTTGAGCGAATTTCATTTTCCGAACCTACAATCAGTGCTGACAACTGGCATTCGGCTGCCGAAACGGTCGGTTTTGGTACACCGGGATATAAAAATTCGATGTTTAAAGAATCGGTTTCGGTTTCAGGAGAAATAACGGTTGTTCCCGAAGTATTTTCGCCAGACAGCGACGGCAGAGATGACGTTGTTTCGATAGAATATCGTTTCAGTCAGGCAGGATTCACGATGAATGCTTATGTGTTTGATGCCAATGGAAATCAAATACGGCATTTGGTAAAAAGTGCATTAATTCCAGCCGAAGGTGCGTGTTTTTGGGATGGCGTGGACGAAAATAACCGTAAAGTTCCGGTCGGAATTTATGTGATTTATGTCGAAATATTTAATCTCGATGGCTTGGTGGAACATTATAAAAAGCCGGTTGTTGTGGCGTTCATGTGAGGCAAGGTCTATATCACGATAATTTTTTCCGTATGGACGAAACCCTTTTCGTTGGAAACCTTCAAAAAATATATTCCGGATTTGAACTTACTTAAATCGATGTTAACCGGCTGATTGACAGAAATATTTGAAAAAGTTTCTTTGCAGACAACCATGCCTTTTAAATTAATGAATTCCAATAAAAAATCTCCCGAAAAATCTCCTTGAAACCGAATATTTACATTGGGATTTGTTACTGAAACAGGATTTGGTGAAAGACTTACCAAAAACGGTTTTCCGTATATCTCATTTACATTCAGCGTTTTATCAATTTTTAGTTTCATCACAATCGGTAAATGATCCGACATATTGTACAAGGCATCCGCCACTTCCTGCGAAACCACCGAATTTGCCGGCGACCCATTGATAAAACCGTTAAAACGGTTTCCGTCCTGCCCGAATGCATGATACGTTTCAGGGATATATGTGACATGACGCAACCCATCGCGCACTTCATTCGAAATCAAAATGAAATCAAAGCGGTCGTCCATACCGCCTGTTGAGGCACAACCGGTTGAACTTGTGTGTGTTGATTGTGAATGAACATCACTATAAGAAGAAGAATTATTCCAACTTCCAATGCGGTTTACCGGATCGAAAAAGCGCAAAGCCGGATTACTGTAATTGGTCATCGACTGAAACCCGGGTTCGAAAGCTGTGTAATAGTTAAAGTCGCCCATGAAAAGTAGATTTGACGACTGAAAACCATTTTCAAGATATTGCATGGTGTTGTTAACCATTGTGTTACGTGTTGTTTCGTCGGTTGAAGTATTACCGGCTTTCAGGTGTGTAGCAACACAGGTGATGAAAGCGGTATCGCCTTGCGCGAGGTCGTCTGAGATATAATATAACTCATACACATTCACGTCTCGAACAACCGATTGGGCAATAGATTGCCGTTTCAATCTCAATTTCAATGAATTATAAAATACCAATTGGCAAATATTAGAAAACGCAACCGGTTTTTGTGCGGCCATTTTATATTTTGTTTCACCATCAAAATTCAAATCGGTATCAAGTAAATGCTGATGCACTGTGATGGTGGATGAAAGCTCATTCACGGTGAAAATATCAGGTTTAATTTCGTTTAGAATCGTTCGCAATGCCTGGTCTTTCGTCTCAAGATTATTGTTTGCCGATGTACAAAATTCAGTGTTGATGCCGTAATACAACAGATTGTATTGCATCACAACAAGAGTATCCTGCGCATTTGTGTTTATGAAAACTGCAAGGAAAATTAATAGGAATGTAAGTTGTTTCATCTGAGATATTTGATTCAAAAATACGATTTTATTGCTTATACATACCAATAAATCAGTGAAATAGCCAGTTTATTGACTTCAAATTTCAGCTTTTGCCGATGACCGTAGTGAAAGTGACAACTCCTTCCTATCTTTGCCCCATGACATTAACCGAAGAAACTGCCGAAAAAATGAATTTGCTGGGTAAACTGCAGATTCCGTTTTTGTTTGTCTTCGATTTTCTGATGCAAAAGCCAATCGTACTTTCGCTTGACGAAATAAATCCTGATGAAATTCAATTTTGTATTTCTAATGCCACTAATCAGGTTTCAAACTCCGACGAAAAGCACGACAAAATTATTTTTTCAGTCAAAAACATTGATTTTCAAGAATATAAATCGGCCTTTGACAAGGTCATGTTTCATCTGAAAAGAGGTGATTCTTATTTGTTGAACCTTACGAAACCGGTAAATATTGAAACCAATCTTGGATTGTATGAAATTTTCAACCGAAGCAATGCGCCCTATAAATTATGGATGAAAGATCAGTTTACCGTTTTTTCGCCCGAGCCATTCGTGAAAATTATAGATGGAAAAATCTACGCTTTTCCAATGAAAGGCACCATTGATGCCGACTTGCCCAATGCCGGACAAAAATTACTGGCCGACACAAAAGAACTGGCCGAGCATTATACCATCGTCGATTTAATTCGAAATGACCTGAATATTGTGGCGAAAAAAGTGAAAGTCGATCAGTTTAGGTATATCGAAAAAATAGCCACAAACAGAAGAAACCTGTTGCAGACAAGCTCAGTGATTTCGGGCAATTTGCCGGCTGAATATGCCTCAAAAATTGGCGATATCATCATGGCATTATTGCCTGCAGGTTCTATTTCCGGAGCACCTAAAAAGAAAACTATCGAAGTGATTGTTGACGCCGAACAATATAACCGGGGATATTATACCGGTGTTTTTGGCTTATTTGACGGTGAAAAACTCGATAGTGGAGTGATGATTCGATTTATAGAACAAAACGATTCAGGTATGGTTTTTAAAGCGGGAGGTGGGATAACCGTAAACAGTAAGGCTGAAGATGAATATCAGGAATTGCTTGATAAAGTTTATTTACCTTTTCAATAATGGAAAAATATCAATTTTTTGAAAGTATTCGACTTAAAGACGGGCAATTTGACCTATTGGATTTTCATGAAACACGATTGCGCCGTACACAACATTTATTTTATGGAGAAATTTCCAAAGCATTTTCGCTGTTTGATTTTCTTCACCAATTTCCGTTTCCGCAAAAAGGTTTATTTAAATGCCGTTTGCAGTTTGGCGAAAACCTGGCCGAACCTGAATTTATACCATACCAAAAGAGAAAAATTCAGTCAATTAAATTGATTCGAAACGATGAAATAAATTATGATTTCAAATCGACCAACCGACAATCAATCAATGAATTAATTGAACAAAAAGGTGATTTTGATGATGTATTGATTATCAGAAATGGATTGATTACTGATACTTCTTTTTGTAATATTGTTTTTCGAAAAGAAAATGAATGGTTTACGCCCGAAAAGCCATTGTTGGCAGGCGTGAGGCGCGCATCACTTCTCGAAAAAGGAATGATTAAAACGGCAAAAATTGATTTGGAAATGCTTCAAAAATTTGAATCGTTCAAGCTGATTAACGCGATGATAACCTGGGAGGAAGCGGAGGAACATAAGGTTGAAGCCCTTCGACTGCGCTCAGGGTGACAGTTGAAAAGTTTAAAGTCGGGCACTGAGGCTCTCGAAGTGCTTTTTGTTTCAGGTTAATTTTGTTTCAAGTTTTAGGTTTTTGTGTTGAAAGTTTGACCTGTCTGCCGTAAGCGTCAGCCAGGCAGGGGAGTTGAACGTATAATATTAATAATTAGCATTTTAGCATATTAACACATCAGCACATTGACTAATCTGTTCTTTTTTTACAATCTGATAATCTGCGGCTTTCTAATGTGCAATCAATTCGGTATTTTTACACAAAATTTAGTTTTATTATGAAGAGATTTATTTTTGGATTATTTGTAATCGCGTTTTTTACAAAAAGTTTATTTGCTGGCGAAGGCATGTGGATTCCGATGTTACTCAATGGCGCAAACGAAAGGGAAATGCGTGAAATGGGTATGAAAATCACTGCCGATGATATTTATTCGCTTAACCATTCGAGCATGAAGGATGCAGTTGTGTTGTTTAGTCGCGGATGTACGGCAGAAATTGTCTCAGATCAGGCTTTGCTGTTTACCAACCACCATTGTGGCTTTAGTGAGATTCAAAAGCACAGCAGTCTCGAAAACGATTACATCACCAACGGTTTCTGGGCTACAAATAACAAGGAAGAATTGCCAAATCCGGGTTTGACAGTCACGATGCTCATGCAGATGGAAGATGTTACAGATTTCGCTTTAATGGGCGTAACCAAGGAAATGACAGAGGTGCAACGCAAAGAAAAAATTGCAGTTAACTCAAAAGCAATCTGTGAAAAAGCCAAAGAACGATCAGGTTTTGATGCTGAAGTTCGACCATTTTTTCAGGATAATAAGTTTTATCTTCTTTATAAACAGGTATTTAAAGATATTCGTCTTGTGGGTGCACCGCCTTCCATGATTGGCAAATTTGGCGGTGACACTGATAATTGGATGTGGCCACGTCACACAGGCGATTTCTCCGTTTTCAGGATTTATGTTGGAAAAGATAATAAACCTGCTGATTATAGTGCTGATAATGTGCCATTTAAACCGAATTATCATTTTCCTATTTCACTAAAAGGTGTCGAGGAAAACGATTTCACTTTTGTTTTCGGTTATCCTGCCCGCACCAGCGAATATCTTCCTTCTTATGCCATTGCTTTAACCACCGAAAAAAGCAATCCACACCGGGTGGACCTTCGCGGAATGCGCCTCGATATTTTCAATAAATACAGTGCAACCGACCAAAAAGTGAAGATCCAATATGCATCAAAAGATGCCGGTGTATCGAATGGCTGGAAGAAAATGATCGGTGAAAGTAAAGGCATTAAACGATTAAATGGCGTTGAAAAGAAGCAGATGCAAGAAGATGATTTTATCCGTTGGACTAATGCAGATGAATCAAGAAAAGCAAAATATGGAGGTTTGATTCATGCTTTTGAAACGACTTACACAAAATATGAACCATTGAAAATTGCCGGAGATTTTATGAGTGAAGCAGGTTATGGCATTGAAATTGTGAGCTTTGTGTCAAAATTTCAAGCCTTGATTGACGAAAGTGCAAAAGCAAATGTTGATGCCACCAAAATGGATAAGCTGTTGAAAGGACTTCAAAGCCAAACGAAAAGTTTTTTTAAAGATTATCACCAACCCATCGACCGCGAAGTGGCAACCGCACTCATTTCTTATTATATTGCTAATCAATCTGTTGATTTCAGACCTTCATTTTTGAATACGATCAATGCACAATCAAAACAAACGATTAGCGATTATGTCAACAAGCTTTTCGATAAAACCTTGTTTGTTGATGAGGCTGCTGTAAACGCTTTGCTGATAGACTTCAATATGAAAAAAATCAGAAAAATAACCCAGGATCCTGTCTATCAGATTGTCATGAGTTTGAAGGATTTTAACGAAATTCAGATACAAAAACCTCTGAAAACAATCGGAACAAGTCTCGATAGTTTGCAACGTATTTATATGCAGGCACAAATGGAAATGCAGTCGGAAAAGCAGTTTTATCCCGATGCTAACTCTTCACTTCGTATCGCCTATGGAAAGGTTGGCGGTTTTTCGCCAGCAGATGCGGTATATTATAATTACTTTACCACCTTAGATGGAATCATCGAAAAGGAAAATCCGGAAGTATTTGATTATGTGTTAGATGAAAAAATTAAAAGTATTTATTACACGAAAGATTTTGGTCCATATGCTGATAAAGATGGTAAAATGCGCATTGCTTTTGCCGCTTCCAATCATACAACAGGCGGTAATTCCGGTAGCCCTGTTTTGAATGCCGAAGGTCAGTTGGTTGGCATCAATTTCGACCGTTGCTGGGAAGGAACGATGAGCGATCTGATGTATGATCCTGCCATGTGTCGCAACATTTCGGTTGATGTGCGCTATGTGCTTTTCGTTATTGACAACTATGCTGGAGCTCACCATTTGATCGAAGAAATGACATTGATAAAGTAATAAATATGGCAAAAACAAAAACGGTATTTTTCTGTCGTAACTGCGGCAACGAATCTCCAAAATGGATTGGTAAATGCAATGCTTGTGGCGAGTGGAATACCTATGCTGAGGAAACTGTTGTTACCGGAAAGACAAATAAATCAATCAGTTATAATAAGTTTGGTGCAAAATCGAAGCCTATTGCCATTCAAGAAATCGTCGCCGGTAAGGAGCTACGTATCGATATGCAAAATGCCGAACTCAACCGTGTTTTGGGCGGTGGTTTGGTGGCCGGCTCACTGATTTTGATTGGCGGAGAACCGGGAATCGGAAAATCGACTTTGATGCTGCAGGTGGCGCTTAATCTTACCAATATCAAGGTACTTTACATCTCTGGTGAGGAGAGCCAGCAACAGATAAAAATGCGTGCCGACCGTATTGGAATCAAAAATGAAAACTGTTATATATTAGCCGAAACAGCTACCTCTGAGATTTTCGCACATTTCGAATCGCTTCAACCACAGATGATTATTGTTGATTCGATCCAGACATTGCAGTCAGATGCCATCGAAGCTTCGGCAGGCAGTATTTCGCAAATTCGTGAAACAGCCGCCGAAATGATGAAACTGGCAAAGATGACCAATGTCCCGGTTTTTTTAATTGGTCATATCACCAAAGATGGCAGCATTGCCGGACCAAAGGTTTTAGAGCATATCGTTGATACCGTGATTCAGTTTGAAGGTGATCGGCATTATGGTTTCAGAATTTTGCGCGCCGTTAAAAACCGCTTTGGGTCGGCCTCAGAACTGGGTATTTTCGAGATGAACTCTAGCGGATTGCGTGAAGTGAATAATCCGAGTGAGATATTGCTTTCGCAACGCGAGGAAAATGTGAGCGGTGTAGCTATTTCGGCGATGGTAGAAGGATTGCGACCTATGCTCATCGAAACACAGGCCTTGGTAAGCACGGCGGCTTATGGAACGCCACAACGCTCTGTAACCGGATTCGATTTACGCCGCTTAAATATGTTGTTGGCTGTATTGGAGAAGCGTTCAGGGTTCAGATTGAGTGCCAAAGACGTTTTCCTGAATATTGCCGGAGGAATCCGTGTAGATGATCCGGCGATTGATCTGTCGGTGATAGCGGCTGTGTTGTCGTCGAGCGAAGATATTCCGCTTGATACAAAATCGACTTTTGCTGCTGAGGTCGGACTATCGGGCGAAATTCGTGCTGTAAACCGTATCGAAGCCCGCATTTCGGAAGCCGATAAGCTGGGATTTGAAAAAATTTATATTTCAAAATACAATTTCAGAGGGATTG
>CANNKD010000043.1 GCA_947505205.1 Bacteroidota bacterium
ATTAAACAAATGTCAGTTGAAAAAACAATCGGGTCAAGCAGCCTCGTAGAGGTTATCGACCGTATCCTCGACAAAGGTGTCGTAGTTGATGCATGGGTAAGAGTTTCACTTGTTGGTATCGAGTTGCTTGCTATCGAAGCAAGAATCGTTGTTGCCTCTGTTGAAACATACCTGAAGTATGCCGAAGCAATCGGATTAACTGCAAAAGCTGCATAATGCAAATTGTAGTTAAATAGCTATTCTTGTTAAGTCATCCATAATAGTCAGCAATAAATCTAGCATGAATTACCAGGAATTTTGCTTCTTTTCTACAATAAAAAAATTGAAAAAATCAAACCAATCAAACTGAACCCCATGAATACTCAGCCTGAATTAAACATTGATGGTTTTATTGACAACATCATTACCTCTTACGAATCAAGAGTTCAAAAAATTCAAACTGCCTTTCAGTCGACAGAAAATATTGCCGAATCATCCCATACTCTTCTCGATAATGTTCATCATTCATTGAACAATCTCAAAATAGAACGGGAACAATTAAATTCAAAACTTTGCGAGACACTCGCAAAAAATGGTTCAATCCGAAAAAAAGATTATCATATCATGATGTCAGGGATTCTTGACATTCTTGATGAAAAAGAAAAAGAGGCTCAAAAACAGTTTTTAAACTTTATCGAAAGCCAGAAAGAAAATACCCAAAAACTAAAAAACAGCTTGTTGGATATCAAAGATTTAGCCACACCGGAAGCAAGTGAAAAAATAAGCTTACTCAAAGAACAACTCTCAAAAAGTAAAATCACACAGGAACTCAATAAAGAATCAGTGATAAAAATATTAACTGATTTTCAAAATATGCATTCTAAAATAATGGAATGCCTCGAGGATATGATCGAAAAGGGTGATCATGTTGCAATTCAGGATATTAAAAGAATCAAAGTACAAATACTTCATGAATTCAAGTTCGCCGGTAATTACTGATCCGGAAAGTAAATAATCATTAACCTAAAGGAAATAATAAAATGGGACTATCAGCAGAAATGAAAAATTTAAGCGACGAATTACTTGCTTCGTTTAAATTACGTCTTAAAGCAAATGAAGATCTGGTAAACGATGTGCAAAAAACACTCGATGGTTTTCATAAAGACCATATGGAAATGGCCGCAGTATTAAACGCCAAAGCAAAAGACCTTCGAAAAGGACTGGCCGATGGTGAAACAGAACGTCTTGATACTTTTCATGATCTCATGAGTGGTATCAACAAAACAATCGCCTCTATTCAGGCTGAGGTAACTACCATACAACCCTCCACCATTGCGATGATTAACGATTTCTCAAATGAAAGAGCTGAAATGGCCGACGAATTGAATAAATTCTTTGCCAAAGGAAAATCAGACAGAAAAGAAAATGAAGATAGAAGAATGATGGAATTTAATGACGACATTAAAGATATCAATAATGAAGTGATGAATATCTTCAAAAATACCAATGATATGCTGGATCGTTTCGATAAGGAACACCTCGATATGTCGAACGAACTTAGATCAGAGCTTGGTAAAAACCTTACTGAAAGAGTTGATTATACGCGCAATTTGCTTAAAGGATTCCAGAAAAAATTAGCCGATATCAGCAAGGAAAATCAAAAAATGGCACAAATGTTGCGAAAAGATCTTGCAAAAGGTGAAACCACACGCCTGAACAATTACAACAGCATCATGAAAGGCATTCATCAGTCAATTAATGATATCCGCAAAGAAGTTTCGACTATACAGAAATCCACTTCCAGCATGATCAATGATCTTACCAAAGACCGTGGCCAGGCTAATGCCACTTGGTTCAAAATGCAGGATGCCATGGCAAAATTGAGGAAATCAGGAATAAATACTCCGGCTTCATTTACAGAAAAAAAAAGTGAAGTTGTCACTCAACCGAAAATAAATGAGGTTCAACCAGTAACTGAACCCGTTTTTGAACTGGAAATAGAAGTCAATCAGCAAACTGAAGTGCCAGAACCGGCAGAAACAATGACACTCGAAGATAAAATTCTCGAGTATATCAACAAACATCCGGGTGGCGTAAAAGTTTCAGAAATGGAAGTACCTCTAAATGAAATAAGAATGAAACTTGGCTATTCAGCCAAAACACTTCTCAACGAAGGGAAAATTCAGAAAAAGGATAACGTTTACTTTCCAATAAATTAATTCAAGTAAAGTGCGGAGTCGAAAAAAATAAACTTAATCAACCTGTTTACTTTTCGACTTCGCCCTTTTAATTTAAAACAATAAATAGCAATGGCAACTACAATAAAATGTGCTTTCTGTGAAGGTGAAGGAAAAGATCCTTTTGACCTCCTCTCTCCATTATCTAATTGTCTTGTTTGCAATGGTTCAGGAATTACTACAGTAATGGAACCATTCAGAAAATGCATTTATTGCGGCGGAAAGGGCATAAATCCTCTGGGAGCAAGGGTTCCGTGTATTGTATGCGGTGGTAAAGGAAAATACCATTGTGATTGTATCACACGATGCAAACAATGTTACGGAACCGGAAAATCGGGCGATGGCTTACCCTGCTCACTTTGCGGTGGCAAAGGACTTTCGAAATAAAGTAAATACACTGACGATGAAAAATCCGGGTGAAAATATGAAACGAAGTCTGGTAAAATACCAGAATGCACTCAGTAGTTTTATAGTCAGAAGGGAAGAATTTATTTTAACCCGAAATCAGACTTTATTTGAAATTGACAAAGCAAAAACTATTTGGTTTGAAACAATGAATCAACTTCCTAAAAAAGAATTTAAATAACTATTTATCAAAATATTATCTATGAATAGCAACAATAAAAATGAAATGAATACCGTACTTGAGCTTAAGCCCATGTCGAATTTTGTTGAAACTGATTATATCAGAGATATTACCGGACGTGGACTTACTTATATCAAAGCCGGATTTCCTGTGCATTTCAGAGGACCATCCGGAACAGGTAAAACGACGGTTGCTATGCACCTTGCAAGCAAAATTGGAAGACCAGTTGTCATCATACATGGCGATGCCGAATATAAAACCTCCGACCTAATCGGTAGTGAACAAGGCTACAAATACAAAAAACTTGATGATAAATTTATTCATTCGGTTCATAAATATGAAGAAGATATGACCAAACAATGGGTAAACAATCGATTAACCATTGCTGTTAAGAATGGTTTCACGCTGATTTATGATGAGTTTACCCGTTCAAGGCCTGAGGCAAATAATATACTGCTGCCAATTCTGCAAGAACGTATGCTAAGCACATCAGCCGCAAAGGAAGAGGATTATTATATGAAAGTGCATCCTGATTTCAGGGCAATTTTCACATCAAATCCTGAAGAATATGCCGGTGTCAACCGCACACAGGATGCTTTGCGCGATCGAATGGTTACCATGGATCTTGATCATTTCGATTATGAAACCGAATTGAAAATTACCATGGCAAAGTCGAATCTGACGCTTGAAGATACTGAGAAAATTGTAAAAATTGTAAGAGGATTGCGTGAATCCGGAAAAACAGAATTCGACCCAACGATCCGTGGATCAATTATGATTGCTAAAACACTGGCAACATTAAATACCACACCATCTGAATCTATGGATATTTTCCGCAAAATTTGTCAGGATATTCTTACCTCGGAAACAAGCCGTATTGGTTCAAAAACAAACCAGGAAAAGGTAAAAATCATTGTAAATGAACTGATTGATAAGTTCGCCTGATCGATCAAACAGTATATAATATATTATTCAACTGTATAAAAATAATATCATGCCAATTTCATCATCAATAAAAGGACTTCAAAGCATCAAAAGTATGCAGAGTGTCGTCAAATCGGGAATTCCGGATAAAGAAGATTCTGATTTCATTAAATTATATATGTTCGAAAAAGAAAGAAACCGGTTGAAAAGTGAAGAAATAAGAATGCTTCAACGTCTTGAAATTGTTCAGACCAGATTGAAAGAAATTCAAGATTTTTATGACGAAAAAGCCGGTGATATGCGATCTTCTGATCAAAAAAAAACCGTTCGGGAAAAACCGGAAGAAAAAAAATCAGGATTTAAAACATTGTCAATAGACTATTAATAACTTTAGACACCATGTCAGAACCAAAACATTCAATTAATGCTACAGGCCTTGCCGATATCCTTGAAAGGGTGCTAGACAAAGGGATTGTTATTGCAGGCGATATCAAAATTCAAATAGCTGATATTGACTTGTTAACTATTAAAATCAGGCTACTTGTCGCTTCGGTTGATAAGGCCATGGAAATGGGAATAAACTGGTGGCAGGAAGATACCTATCTTTCAACAAAAGCCCGTGAAAAAGAACTCATGCAACAACAAGATGATCTTAAAGCGCGTCTGGAGAAACTTGAAGCCTTTAACAAAACAATATAATAATCTGTTTAATAAGTTATTATTATGGAAAAAGATAAAAAAAATGAAAATAAGGACGAAGCAGGATTTGAACTCTTTGGCCTAGGCGGTTTATTCAAAGGTATCGAAAAGTTAGTCGATCTGGCCGGAAAACTCGAAGAAAAAGGCGGTATCTCAAAGGAAGGTGAGATCAATTTCGACCACATTAAAAAAGGAATGAAAGGCGTATACGGTTTCACTGTAAATACTGCCGGTGGTGGCAGACCAAAAGTTGAAACATTTGGTAATATTAAAAAAACACCCGAAGGACCAAAAGTTGATGAGGAAAGAGAACCCATTACTGACATTTTTAATGAAAAGATAGAATTGGTTGTTATTGCTGAAATGCCTGGTATTGAGCAAGATGATATAAAAATTGATATAAAAGAAGATATACTGGAAATTTCGGCAGTCAGTAAAAGTCGGAAATACCATAAGGAATTACTGCTTCCGGTTAAAGTTGAGAAAGAAAAAATGCGTTTCAAATTTACAAACGGAATACTTGAGATCAGGTTAAAAAAATAAGAGTCATGAAACTAACTGGTTTAGGTAATAAGGACTTAAAACTCATTATTTTCGGCGGAAAGGGCGGTGTTGGGAAAACCAGTTGCTCCATCGCTACTGCGCTTGCATTGTCAGAAACACATAAAACGCTACTGATTTCAACCGATCCAGCACATTCAGTTTCAGATTGTATTGAACAGAAAATCGGTTTTCAGGTAACAAAAGTTGAAGGCACCAACAATCTGTCTGCCATTGAGGTAGTAGCCGATGAAGCTTTGGCCGCCTTCAAAAAAGAGCATGCAAAAGAGCTGAAAAAGCTACTTGAAACATCCTCTAACTTCGACAATGAGGATATTGATAATATGTTAACTTTATCAATTCCGGGTATCGATGAAATCATGAGTTTTAAAACCATCATCGATTTTATTGAAGAAGGACAATACGACAAATATGTTGTAGACACGGCACCTACGGGACATGCTCTTCGGTTAATTTCATCTCCAAAACTACTTGATGCCTGGATTAAAGTTGCAGCGAAAATGCGATGGAAATACCGTTATATGATTACCAGTTTTTCAGGGTCATATAAAGTTGATGACGTTGATGCTTTTTTACTCAACTTAAAGAAAACCGTAAAACGGATTGAAAATATTCTGCGGGATGATAAAAAATGTGAATTTATTCCAGTATGCATACCTGAATCTATGGCTATTCTTGAAACCGGACGCTTATTGTCTGATCTGAAAAAAACAGATATTATTGCCCGGCAAATTATCATCAATAACGTTATGGTATCAGAAGATTGTGATTTCTGTAAACGCAAAAAAGCAAATCAATTAAAATATTTACTGCAGATAAAAGATACCTTTCAAGAATTGAAATCTATTGAAATTCCGGCATTTGCTGACGAAATAAAAGGGATGGAATCATTACAACAAATGAAAATGCAACTTTTTGGAAATTAGAATCCTAAATAAATGGAGAAGCTAAATATCGATAAGGTTTTACGCATAAAAGAGGCTCTTGTGAAAGATGTAGGCAGAGCTATTGCCAGAATCGATCCAAAAGACATGAATCTGATCGGACTGGAAAGTGGTGATATTGTTCTTATTGAAGGAAAAAGATCTACCCCTGCAAAAATTATGCCTAGCTATCCTGAAGATCGGAATAAAGGCATCATTCAGGTTGATGGAATTACGCGCGAGAATGCGCAAACAGGCATTGACGAAAAGGTTAAGATTACCAAAATTGCGTGTCGTCACGCTACAAAAATTAAACTCAGGCCTGACAACAAATATGGCTCCCTGTTTAAAACAGATGATGCAAAATATATCGGGTCACTAATTAATGGCCTGCCAGTTTCGAAAGGTGATAAAGTTCGTGCCAATTTATTCGGATCGCGTTCTGTCGACTACACAGTTTCAGATACCAGTCCGGATGGGGTTGTCATGATTTTTCCTGAAACAATAATTCAGCTTGAACTAACTAAACAGGAAGGCGAGCCGAAGAGAAAAGTAAGCTATGAAGACATTGGTGGTCTGGGTAATCAGGTTCAGCGCATCCGCGAAATGATTGAACTTCCACTAAAATATCCAGAAATTTTTGAAAGATTAGGAATTCAACCGCCCAAAGGTGTATTTCTATATGGCCCTCCTGGAACTGGGAAAACACTCATTGTCAGAGCAGTTGCGCATGAAACGGATGCATATTTCATCAATATTTCAGGCCCGGAAATTATGGGTAAGTTTTATGGAGAAAGTGAAGGCAGAATAAGGAAAATTTTTGAAGAAGCCCAACAACATGCACCAGCGATCATCTTTATTGATGAAATTGATGCGATTGCACCAAAACGCGAAGAAATGGGCGGAGAAAAACAAGTTGAAAAACGTGTTGTTGCTCAACTTTTATCCTTGATGGATGGTCTTGAATCTCGTGGTAAAGTTATCGTGATCGGTGCTACAAATATTCCTAATTCAATTGATCCCGCACTCCGCAGGCCGGGTCGTTTCGATCGGGAGATTTCAATTTCTATTCCTGATAAAAAAGGCCGCCTTGAGATATTGCATATTCACACTCGTGGAATCCCACTTTCACTGGATGTTGATCTTGAAAAACTTGCAGAGATTACCCATGGCTTTGTAGGTGCTGATCTTGAAGCCCTGGCCCGTGAAGCTGCTATGACTGCATTGCGGAGAATTCTTCCGCAAATTGATTTCGAGATGGCTGAAATACCTTATGAATTACTGATTTCACTCGAAGTAACCATGGATAATTTTGCTGATGCCATGAAAGAGGTCGAGCCATCAGCAATCAGGGAAGTATTTGTGGAGATTCCCGATGTAAAATGGGAAGATGTGGGAGGTCTGGATGAAATAAAAGAAGCTTTAAAAGAGACCGTGGAATGGCCGTTGAAATATGCCGATTTATTCAAAAAGGCAGATACTAAACCTCCAAAAGGAATTATACTTCATGGTAAACCCGGTACAGGAAAAACCTATCTGGCAAAAGCATTGGCAAGCGAAAGCGGAGTAAACTTTATTTCAGTCAAAGGTCCTCAGATACTTAGCCGTTATATTGGTGAATCGGAAAAAGGTGTGCGTGAATTATTCAGAATGGCAAAGCAGGCATCACCATGCATACTTTTTCTTGACGAAATAGACAGTCTTACACCACGTCGACAAAACGACAGTTCAGGTTCTGGTGTAATTGAAAGGGTAATAGGCCAGTTTTTGACCGAAATGGATGGCATCGAAGATTTGAAAGGAGTGATTGTACTGGCAGCAACAAACCGTATTGATCTGATTGATCCGGCTTTACTCAGAAGCGGCAGATTCGATCGGATCTTTGAATTACCCTATCCTGATTTGAAAACACGGGAAAAAATATTTGGCATTCATACCCGTCATAAACCATTGGCGAAAAAGATAAACCTCAATAAACTGGCACAAAAAACAGATACACTGACCGGATCGGACATTGAGTTTATTTGCCGTATGGCCGCAATGCTTGCAATTCGAGAATTGATCGAAAAGAACCGCGGAAACTCACAGGAACTTATTGAAGATATCGTTATTCAGGAAACCCATTTCGAAAGCGCTATTCAATTGGTTATGAAACAAAATGCAAAAAAGAATAATATTTAACCTCATTAATGAAGCAAAATATGAAAAAAAAAGGAATTTATATTTACGGAATAGTGCCAAATTTTTTTAGCCCCGATTTGTTCAGATCTTTGGAAGATTTTGAAATCTATTCAATTCCATGGCAAAATATTTCAGCAATTGTTTCAGATAGAGACGATGTTGTTCTTGATTATTATGATAGAGAATCACTCGGTAATTTACTGATACATCACCAGTTAACCATTGAAAAGCTGATGGGAATCGGGTTTAACCTGTTTATCCCCATGAAACTGGGAACTATCATGGAAAATAAAGACGATGTTATAAAAATTCTTTCAAACGGTTATGATTTGATTATGGAAACCATGTCCAAAATCGAATCATTTATCGATTTTGATCTTGCCGTTACCTGGTACGATTTTCCTGCTGTTATATCTGAAATCGCTAACCACCCTGATATTATTGCTTTAAAAGAAGAAATTAAAACTCAAGCAGAAACGGCGAATCAAATTGATCAGATGAAAGCCGGAATGCTTGTGCAGTCACTTCTTAAAGAAAAAAATTCAAAAGTTGAACTATATATCTTAGATTCACTGGCCTCAATAAGCAAGGATATTAAAACGCATGATTTGATGAATGACCAGATGATAACCAATTCGGCATTTATGATCAGTCATAATAAAAAAGAAAAATTTGAACAGATTATCGATCGTTTGGATAAAGAATTCAATGGTTTATTGAACTTCAAAATAATAGGTCCACTCCCATGCTATAGTTTTTATACAATTGAATTAAAAGAAATTAACAAAGAGCTTATCACAAACGCTAAAAAAGAGCTTGATCTCACTGACATTACTTCAGAATCAGATATCAAAAAAGCATATATGGGAAAAGCTAAATTGTTTCATCCTGATGCAACACCAGAAACAGGTGACCAAGAAAAATTCAATCAGATTTATGAAGCTTATCATACGTTGATTGATTATTCATTAATTATTCGACAAACTTCGAAAGAAGAAACTTTTTCTCTTTCAGACAACGATATTCATGACAAATTAATGCTTATAAAAATAAAGGACTGATATGCAGCGTGATGGAAAATATATTTATTGCATCATTGCTTCTGACTATGATGTTAACCTTGGCCCTATAGGGATAGGAGGACGCGACGACCTCGTTTCAACAATTGGATTTGATGGATTGTGCATGGTTGTAAGTGACCACCCATTAAGCAGATTTGTTGTAAACCCTGAAAATATGCTGGCTCATCAAAAAGTGCTTGAAACAGTCATGAAGGAATTCAGAAGTGTGATTCCAATTCGTTTTGGAATCATTGCAGCAACGCCTGATGAAATAAGGAATTTACTTAACAGGCGTTACAGCGAATTTATGGAACTATTAAAACAATTTGAAAACAAAGTGGAACTCAATGTCAGAGGAACGTGGAAAAACATGGGAATGATTTACAAAGAAATTGATCGCGAGCATGTTGAATTACAAAAACTCAGGGCTGAAATTGAGAAAAATGAAGATAAAGAACTCAAAAATCAAAAAATAAAGGAAGCTGGTAATATTGTTGAACAGGCAATTATCAGTAAAAAAGCTGAGGAAGCTGAACACATCATTGATGCTTTTCGAAGATCGGTGTTCGAATTCAAATTTAATAAAACAAGTAGTGACAGCATGTTTATGAATACGGCTTTTCTGGTCAGTAGTGGCAGAGAAGTTGAATTCGATAATATTATGGCTGATCTGGGCAATAAATACGAAGACCGTTGTGATTTTGTTTACACAGCACCACTTCCGATTTTTAATTTCATCGACTTAAAAATATTTCCTGAAAAATGGGAATTATAAAACAAATATTGAAAGTATCGCTATGAGTAACGAAATAAAAAATACCAAAGAAGGTAAATATATTTATGGCATCATCAGACATGCCAATCCGATTGATTTTGGCCCTATTGGAATGGGAACCAGATATGATCAGGTTTATGGGATCAATTACAAAAACATAAGCGCTATTGTAAGTAATTCTCCTATAATTATTTATGAAGCACGTCGGGTGAACATGATCACACATGAAAAAGTGCTCGAGGAAATTATGAAAAATTATACAGTGTTACCCGTCAGGTTCTCAACTATCTCGGAGCACGATGATGATGCTGGTGTAAAGCGAATTCTGGAGCATGACTACGATAAATTTAACGACTTACTAACTACAATGGATGGTAAAAAAGAACTTGGATTAAAGGTTCTGGCCCATGAAGCTCCTATTTATGAAAGCATTGTTGAAAAATATGATAAAATAAAATCACTCAGAGAAAAACTGATTCATCTGCCAGCTGATAAAACACATTATCAGCGGATGAAAATCGGTGAAATGGTTGCCGAAGCACTTAAAAATGAGACATTAAATTATAAAAATATCATTCTTGATGCCTTAAAACCCCTTTCTGAGGATAATAAGTTAAACGACAATTATGGAGAAATGATGATACTGAATGCCGCGTTTCTAATAAAAAATATCAAAGAGCCTGATTTTGATAAGGTAGTGAATGAGCTGGATGAAAAATATGGCCATTTAATGACTTTCAAATATGTTGGAACTTTACCTCCGTATAATTTTGTAAATCTTGTAATTAACACCAAAGGAATATAAAATGCTACTCATTGATGATATACTTCTTGCACCATTAAAAGGATTACTCTTTCTTGGGGAAAAAATAAATGAAGTTATTGAAAAAGAAACTTCTGACGAAGGATCAGTAAAAGAAAGACTTATGGCTTTGCAATTAAAGTTTGAAATGGATGAAATTGATGAAGAAGAGTATGATATAAGAGAAAATGAATTGTTAAATCTGTTATCAAATATCAGAGAACAAAAGCAAAATAAATAATTAATTAATAAGGAGGTCACTATGAACGCATTTAAATGTCCGACATGTGGAAAATTAACCGGCGGAGCTGAAAAATTTTGTATCGACTGCGGACAATCACTCAATGTTGTCTGTCCGGTTTGCGCAAATAGCTGGCGATTTATGTTTGATTACAAGTTTTGTCCAAATTGCGGGCAAAAAATGAAAACTGATAGCAAGAAAAAAAATTAAATACCAGGGAGGATAAATAATGAGCAAAATAATTGAAATTAAAAAAACTGTTGTCGAATTTCTTAAAGAGAATATCCAGTCTTATGATGTGACTGTAATTAAAATTGAAAAAACAAATGATATCTGGCAGGTCATTGCGGAAGTTTATGAAGATGATTCATTTTTAAAATCGATGAATCTGCCTCCAAAACAAGTACGGCTTTTCTATCTTGTAAAAATTGATAACGATCTGGATATAATTGCATTCGAAAGATTAAATTCATTTGAAGGATTGGATAGCACAAGTACGTAATAATAAAATTTGTCTAGCATGAAAAATGACTTAATTTATGTTTATTGCCTTACGGATAGCCTTCCATTGATCGCTCTTAGTAATGTAAGTGAAGGAATTGAATTTCTTCGAATTAAGGATTTTTATGCAATATTGAAGTATGTTTCAAATGTTGAGTTTGCAGAGGAAAACCTGAAAAAGAATATTTCCGATATTAAATGGCTTGAAAACAATGCCAGAGGTCACATAAATGTGATAAGCAGTTTTATGAAAAATCAAACTGTAATTCCGTTTAAATTCGGAACAATCTTTCAGACTGAAGACAGTTTAAAAAAATTCATTTATGATTATGATGAATCATTAACAGAAAATTTTCAATTCATTGAAAACAAAGAAGAATGGTCTATCAAAATTTATTGCTCAAGAGAATCACTTTGCCAACAAATTGATATACTAAGTTCTGAAGCAGCTTCACTTGAAAAACAAATCATGGCCAGTTTACCTGGAAAAGCATTCATTCTGAAGCACAAAAAAAAAGAACTCATCGAAAAAGAATTGAATAGACTTTGTAAGAATTTCGGTCAGAATTATTATGATATATTTAGTAGCCTAAGTGTATCGACCCGACTAAACAACCTGCTTCCTAAAGAGTTCACCGGCAGAGTTGACAGCATGATCCTTAATGCAACTTTTTTGATAAATAAATCAATGGTACCAGAATTTATCTTTACGGTTGAGATTATGCAAAAAAGTGATAAAAGCACTGGTTTTTTCATTGAATCGACTGGACCATGGCCTCCATTTAGTTTTATAAATATCAAAGAAAAATAAAATGCACGACAATGTAATCGACCGTTCAAAGGACATTACTTTACTTGAAATGCTCGATAGAGTGCTCACAAAAGGGGTTATTTTAACTGGTGATATTGTTATTTCAGTGGCCGATATCGATCTGGTTTATCTCGGCGTAAAGCTCATGTTGAGTTCGGTGGAAACAATGGAACAAATTAAATCAGGAAAGATTATAAAAGAATAATTAAAGTCAATTCACTGTCATTGCATGAACTATGAAATTGCTCATTTACGCATTACTGTTGATAAAAAATTCGTTGGAAGAAACCAATGAAATATTGGCCGGTTGTGATACTTCCGATAAGAATTTGCAAATCATTGCCATTGACAAAATTGGAGCCATCGTGGGGAATTTTGAAGGGGATCTTATCGCTGATAAAGCAAAAGCAATTGAGTTTGCCAAAGAAATCGAAGTCCTTTCAAATCAATTTACATTACTGCCGGTTCGTTTTGGGTCGCTCATGGTTTCTACTGAAGCTATTTTAGATTTGTTGAACAAAAATTCAAAAGAAATTCAGAATAATCTGTTGCATGTTGAAAACAGATATGAATTCGGATTGAAGGTAATGTGCGATTCTTCAGCGCTTAAGTCATCATTGGTCGAAAATTCAGGGTTGGTAGTTAATTCATCGCATGCAAAAAATCTGGAAAATCCAAATTCAGTTTACCGAAATTGGCTTGAAGATAAACTCAAAGAACATCGGCTTGAAGAATTGGTACTGAATTATGTAGATACCGTAATAAAAGAAATTACTGAAGCTATTGAAATATTAGGCGCAACTGCCAAATTTAAAAAAATGGTCTCTGAAAAAACCATTATTGATGCGGTTTTTCTTCTTGCCAAAGACCAGAAAAACGAAATGGTTGATACAATTATCCAATTTCAAAAAAAATACATCAATTTAATGTTTATTCTTACGGGACCATGGCCACCCTACAATTTTGTTGAATTAACTTTAAAATAAACGACTATGAGCGACGATAAAATATTGTTCAATTCAGGTTCTTTGGAAGAGTTTTCGGATGAGATGTGGAAAATGTCGGAATCTGAAGAATCCAAACTGAAACTTGGTCCCGATAATGCCGATTCTGGTTTAGCTAAACTGGTTCTGACGCTTGTTGAACTTATCAGGAAACTTGTCGAAAAACAAGCCATGCGTAGAGTTGATGGAGGCTCTCTTTCAGATGATGAAATTGAACGGCTTGGTGAAACACTCATGAAACTCGAAATGAAAATGGAAGAACTGAAAAAGCACTTTAATCTGACAGATCGTGATTTAAATATCAGCCTTGGTCCATTGGGCGATCTTATGTAAATATCAATGGCCGATCAATCAAGTATATTTTACTGTAAATCAAATAAATAACAAAGTTTTGGACGAGCTAATTTCGAACAACAGGATCAGATTGTGTGCCAATCACATATTCGTGGAGATGTTTGGTGTTGGCTTCAGAGTTCCTGCTTCCCGATGGCATGGCTGTGGGTGCCATAGTAACCGATATCACCAGACAAGAGTTGGAAACCATGAAAGCACCTGACTATTTACCTGAAAACGTACAATGAAGACTCCCCGAAAAAAAATTGTTGCTGAAATGTTGCTTCTGAAGGCTCAGGGGTTTCTGAAAAAGAACCCTTCAGAATCAGATCCGCCCATCGATAAAAAAGAGATGCTCAAACTCATCTGTGAGCTTACCTTTAAGAATGAAAGGGAGAGAGGAATGGCAGATGAGTTAAATACTGCAATTGCCAATTCACTTAAACTCACACATGAACTCCATGCGTATCAGGAAAAACTGAAAACGCAGAATGAGGGACTTCTTCTTTCAAAAACCGCGGTGGAGGATGCAGCGAAAAAATATGCTGAATTATTCAATTTTTCGCCAACGGGTTATTTTACACTATCAAGGGAAGGAATAATTGTTGATATAAACCTCGTCGGGTCTGATATGCTGGGTAAAGAAAGTTCGCTGTTGAAAAACAGCATGTTTAGCTCTTTTGTTTCCAAAGATACAGAACCGGAATTCTGTAACTTTATCGATAAGGTTTTTACAGGCAACACCGTTGAAATCTGTGATGTTACCCTATCGTCCACAGACAATTCGCCAGTGTTTGTAAACCTTTCCGGCGTTGTTAATAAAAAAGGTAAGCATTGCCTAGTGAATATGGTTGATATTACCAGGCGAAAACAGTTTGAAGAGACTATTGCTAATGACAAGCGCAGACTATTTGATATCCTAAAGGGTACGAATGCTGGAACATGGGAATGGAATATCCAATCCGGAGAAACTATTTTCAATGAACGATGGGCAGAAATAATTGGCTATACATTGGATGAAATTTCGCCGGTAAGTATTGACACCTGGATGAAATTTACCCATCCCGACGATTTAAAAAAATCAGGAGAATTACTGGAGAAGCACTTCAAAGGCGATTTAGACTATTACGAGTGCGAAGCGAGGATGAAACATAAGAACGGCGATTGGGTATGGGTTAGTGACAGAGGCAGAGTTCGGGAATGGAGTGAGGATGGTAAGCCTTTGATGATGTTCGGAACACACACCGACATCACCAGCCGAAAACGAGACGAGGAATTAATCATCTATCAGGCAAATTTGCTTAATAATGTATCTGATGCCATTATTGCTACAGATATGCATTATAATATACAATACTGGAATAAAACGGCCGAAAAACAATACGGCTGGACAGCTGATGAAGTTTTGGGTCAACCAATGGAAAAGTTTATCACAAATGACTATCTCGGACTTTCGCTCGATATTATTCTCCAAAAGATTTCAAAGGATGGTTATTGGAAAGGTGAGATAACGCAGAACAGTCGTGACGGTAAGCATATTCCTGTAATTTCAAGTCTTTCTATTATAAAAACTGAAGCGAATCATCTATCCGGTTATGTTTCTGTCAATCATGATATCTCCGAGATAAAGCAAGCGGTGGGCCATCTTCATCTTTACGGCGAAATCCTGAAAAATATGGCTGAAGGTGTTGTGCTCATTCGTGCTGCTGACGGGAAAATTGTGTACACAAATCCTAAATTTGAGCGAATGTTCGGTTATGATTTGAACGAACTTATCGGCAAACATATCAATATCGTGAATGCTCCATCTGAAATATGTCCTGATAATAAAGAATGGGAAATCATCCAAAACCTCAGTGTTAACGGGGTTTGGCAGGGCGAGGTGCAGAACGTTGAGAAAGACGGAACCTTATGCTGGAGCCTGGTGAATATTTCATCCTTTGAACATCCTCAATATGGACACGTCTGGATTTCTATATACCAGAATATAACCGACCTTAAGCAGGCAGACGAGGCACTGATGAAAAGCATATGGAAATACAGGACAACCATAGATGCATCTCCTGATGGTATTCTTTTAATCGACCTGAAAGGAACCATCATTGAGGTTTCAGAAATCGGTCTTTATTTGCTAGGTGTTAAGACGAGAGATGAACTTTTAGGCAAAGATATTTTAAATTTCGTGCCGGATAATGAGCATAATCTCTTTAGGGAAATGCTTATCAGAACTACGAACGAAGGGTTTACACAAAATATCGGGTTAACAGTCAAAAAGAAGAATCGATCACTGTTTGCCGGTGAAATCAGCACCTCTTTGATGCAAAATCATGAGGGTGTACTTATATCATTCATGATCATCATCCGCGATATTTCACATCGTAAGAAAATGGAGGCAAAGCAGATAAACACTGACCGCCTGATGATTATTGGAGAAATGGCCGCGGGCATTGCCCATGAGATAAACCAGCCCTTGAATATAATTTCTTTGGTCATGGACAACATTTTATTTGAGATTACCAAACCCGAAATGGCCGACTTCGGATTCCTTAAAACTAAATCAGACAAGATTTTCGAAAACATTACCCGCATAAGGAATATCATTGATCATGTTAGAGCGTTTTCGAGTAGCCATGAGGAACACATGCTCACCGTTTTCAATATTAATTCAAGCATCGTTAACGCCACTTCGATGATTATGGAACAGTTCAAATACCTGAACATCGACATCAATCTTCAGCTCGAGCAGCAAATTTCATCAATCGTTGGCGATACCCATCAATTTGAGCAGGTTATTCTTAATCTGCTTGCCAATGCTAAAGATGCCGTTACGGAAAAACGAAGCAAACTCACTGATGATTTTGAAATGCACGTTGGGATTAAATCCTGGCTGGAAAATCAAAATATCTTCGTTGAAATTACAGATAATGGAATTGGTATCGGTAAGGATGATATTCTTCATGTTATGCTTCCTTTCTATACTACAAAGGAGGAAGGAAAGGGAACCGGTCTCGGGCTGTCGATATGCAATCAGATAATGAAGGAAATGGGAGGAACCATCGAAATAAATAGCGAAAGTTTGTTGGGAACAAATATTAAACTGATTTTACCTGTACAAAAAGCAATATAACAATGGAAAAAAAAAGCAATAAAAATCTTCTGCTTCAGATGGTTGAAGGGATGTTGAAAATGAAATCATCGAAAACAGTTTCGCAACTTTCTGATGGCGAATCACTCAAACTGCTCCATGAACTCGAGGTAAATCAGATTGAACTGAAAATGCAGCAGGAAGAACTCAGCCATGCACTGGCAGAAGTAGAAGTTTCGAATGAAAAGTATTTAAAATTGTACGATCTGGCGCCGTCAGGATATTTTACACTTTCCGAAAAAGGTGAAATCATCGAATTGAACCTCAGTGGGGCCAGGATGTTAGGCAAAGACAAGCAGAAACTGAAAAATAGCTTGTTTGGTTTTTTTGTGTCAGAGGCAACAAAACCAATTTTCAATCTCTTTCTTGAGAAGGTATTTAAGAGTAAAACAAAGGAATCGTGTGAGGTTAGCGTGTTAACAGCTGGTAGTTCACCAATGTATGCTCACCTTGTAGGTGAAGCACCTGAAAATGGAGAACAATGCTTCGTTACTGCTGTTGATATTACTGAACTTAAGCTCGGGGGAAATGCCCTTCATGCTATCTCGGAAAAATATCGCAAAGATTTCAATCTGTTGAATTCACTCCTGGAGAGCCCGATTCATATTATTATTTTTGCCCTGGATAGGAGTTATTGTTATACAACATTTACAAAATTTCACCAGGAAACCATGAAAAAGATTTGGGGGGTGGATATTGCTGTTGGTATGAATATGCTGGAAATTATTTCAAATCCTGCAGACAGGCAGAAAGCCAGGGGGAATTTTGAAAGAGCGATGCAAGGGGAATATTTTTCAAGTATTGAAGAATACGGAGATAAGGAACTTTTCCGCACTTTTTACGAAGATTTTTACAGCCCAATAAGAGATTCAGATGGAAACATTGTTGGTGTTTCTGTCTTTGTTATTGACATTACCCAACGTAAACTTGCTGAAAACAAGGTTCTTGAAAATGAGATTCAGTTCGGCAAGCTTTCTTCGCAAGTGCCCGATTTGCTTTTTCAATTTACGAGAAAACCTGATGGTAGTTATTGTGTCCCGATTGCATCTTCCGGTATCTTAAACATTTTCGGTTGTTTACCCGAAGATGTACGTGATGATTTTGGTCCGATTGCCAGGGTTATTTTTCCAGAAGATTCAGAAAGGGTTCTCAGCGATATTGAATACTCTGCGAAGCATTTAACAGATTTCGTCTGTGAGTTCAGGGTAAAAATACCTGGTAAAGAAATTCAATGGATTTTTTCAAGATCAGTGCCAGAGAAACTGGAGGACGGCAGTATAACGTGGTATGGATTTGTTACAGATATCACAGCGGTTAAAATTGCGGAAAAAATAATCAGGGAGAGCCATGAATTAAATAAATCGTTGTTACAAACTATTCCTTTTGGAATGGAAATAGTTGATGAAATTGGCAATATTCTTTTTTTGAGTGAAAAATTAAAAATACGATTCGGGGAGGATGCGCTGGGTGAAAAATGCTGGGAATCATGCCGGGATGATAAAAAACAATGTTCCGCCTGCCCTTTGCTTAACGGGATAACGATTGGTGAAACCAATGTATTTGAAAATAGTGGTGTACTGGACGGCAATACTTTTGAAATATACCACACCGGTATGATTTATAACGGGCAAAAAGCATTGCTTGAGGTTTTTATTGATATTACCGGGCGCAAGCTTGCTGAACAGCAATTAGTTATTGCAAAAGAAAAAGCAGAAGAAAATGATAAATTAAAGTCAGCATTCCTTTCAAATATGAGTCACGAAATCCGCACTCCAATGAATGGCATACTGGGCTTTGCCGAATTATTGAAAGATCCTGATCTTTCAAATGATGCGCAAAAAGAGTATATCCAAATCATCGAAAAAGCCGGTCGCCGCATGCTCAATATCATTAACGATATTGTCAATATCTCCAAAATAGAATCCGGAACAATGGAAGTTAATATTAGGGATTCAAATATCAATGACCAGATCGAATACGTCTATACTTTCTTCGCACCCGAGGCTGAGGCTAAAGGATTGAAGTTCTCCTTCAGAAACTTCTTACCTACAAAAGAAGCTATGCTCAGAACCGACCGCGAAAAAGTCTTTGCTATCCTAACAAACCTTGTAAAAAACGCCATTAAATTTACAGATAAAGGCTCTGTTGAGTTTGGTTATAACTTAAAAGAGGATTGTGATCCCGTCGAATTATTGTTTTACGTAAAAGACACCGGTATTGGAATTCCTAAAAACAAGCAGAAAGCCATTTTTGAACGTTTTATACAGGCTGATATTGAAGATAAAATGGCACGACAAGGATCAGGTTTAGGCCTGACAATTGCCAAGGCTTACATTGAAATACTTGGCGGTAAACTTGGGATGGAAAGTGAACATGGAATAGGCTCTACTTTTTATTTCACCCTTCCTTATAATACTGAATTGCAAGAAGTGAACGAGACTGATGAAGGTGTTTTGAAAGATTATATAGAAAAACAGATTAATCTACAATTTTCGGGACTAAAAATATTGATTGTCGAAGATGACGAAAATTCAGAAATGTATCTTAGATCGATAATCAAAGGCTTATCTAGTGAATTATTAATAGCTGAAACCGGGCTCGAAGCTGTTGAAGCTTGCCTGAATAATCCTGACATTGATTTGGTGCTGATAGATATTCAATTGCCTGAATTGAATGGTTATGAAGCTACCCGACAAATAAGGGAGTTCAATAAAGGAGTAATCATTATTGCACAAACAGCTTTTGGATTGTCAGGCGACCGTGAAAAAGCAATCGCTGCAGGATGTGACGATTATCTTGCAAAACCTATTGAAAAAGATAAATTATTAGCATTAATACAAAAGCATTTGAAACAAAAATCGGAAATTATCTGACGAAAATATAGCAAATGGCTTTAACCCTGACTGATGCGGATTTATAACTTAGCGCAGGGTTAAAGCCAATGCTAAAAACTGACACAGAGATGAGCAATGATACTAAATATCGGAATATGATTCCTAAATTCCTTTTCACTAAAAAATGGATATCTTTTGCAATCCTGATTATTGGACTTGTTTTAACCATTTTAGCAACTATTTATGCGAAAAGAAATTCGGAAACTTTAGCCAAACTAGATTTTGCTTTGGTATGTAATGAAATTACATCAAAAATATCCGCACGTCTTCATTCACATGCACAATTATTACGAAGTGGAGCCTCATTATTTGCTTCATCTGATTCGGTTACGAGAAAAGACTGGAAAGTTTTTATCGAAAGTTCCAAATTAGATAAGAATTTACCAGGGATTCAGGGTGTTGGTTTTTCAGTCATTTTTCATAAAGAACAATTGCAACAGCATATTCAACAGATTAGAAAAGAAGGTTTTCCGGTATATACAGTTCGTCCGGCAGGAGACAGGGAAATATATACCGCTATTATTTACCTTGAACCTTTTGCCGGCAGAAATCTACGAGCTTTCGGTTACGATATGTATTCTGAACCGATAAGAAGAAAAGCAATGGAACAAGCCTGCGATTACGACATTGCAGCACTTTCGGGAAAAGTTGTACTGGTGCAGGAAACCGATAAGGATCTGCAGTCCGGTGCTTTAATGTATGTACCTGTTTACAGGAAAGGTATGCCGGTTAATACAACAGAAGAACGGCGCTCAGCCGTTCTTGGTTGGATATATAGTCCTTATCGCATGGTTGATTTAATGCATGGTATTTTAGGAAGCAGGGATTTAAACGATGAAAATAAAATTCATTTGCAGATTTACGATAACGAAAGCATTTCGCAAGATTCATTACTATTTGACAGTCAAAGCATAAACACAATAGGTAATACTGATAAATCTTTTGAAACCCTTACAATTCCTATTGTATTTAAAGAAAAAATATGGACTTTGCGGTTTTCAAAACCAAAAGTGCAATTTGCATATTTTGAAAGCAAAGTGTTTATTATTTTGTTAAGTGGTTTCATTATCAGTTTATTGTTGTTTTTTTTATCGCTGTCATTAATAAATGCTCAGTATAAGGCACAGCAAATAAAGGAAAGCGAAATCAAATTAAGAGAACTTAATGCCACCAAGGACAAATTTTTCTCGATTATTGGCCACGACCTCAAAAGCCCTTTTAGCTCCATTGTAGGTTTTAGCAATCTTCTTGTGGAACAGATTAAAA
>CANNKD010000044.1 GCA_947505205.1 Bacteroidota bacterium
ACTTTGGCTGAAACAAACAACATGGCACTGGCGTTTTTACAAGCTGCAACACAGGCGCCACAACCGATACAGGCTGCTGCATCCATGGCTAATTCGGCATTGCGGCGAGGGATTGGAATTGCATTTGCATCCGGAATTCCACCGGTACGCACCGAAACAAAGCCGCCAACCTGAATAATTTCGTCGAAAGCTGTGCGATCAACCATTAAATCTTTGATTACCGGAAAAGGTTTGGCACGCCACGGCTCAATAGTGATTGAATCGCCATGTTTGAAGTTTCGCATATGCATCTGGCAGGTGGTAATTCCACGATCCGGTCCATGCGGACGGCCATTGATGTATAAGCTGCATGCTCCACAAATTCCTTCGCGGCAGTCATGGTCGAAAGCAACCGGTTCTTCACCTTTTGCAACCAGACTTTCATTCAGAATATCAAGCATCTCAAGAAAAGAGGCTTCTGCAGAAATATTTTGAACCTGATAATTGACAATCTGCCCTTTCGCTTTTGCTGAGGCTTGTCGCCATATTTTCAATGTAAGATCCATTTTCTTTTGATTTTATATCGTTTACGGTTCTGTTTATTTATAATTGCGCTGTTTCACTTCGATAAACTCAAAAGTGAGTGGTTCTTTGTGCATTTCAGGCACAACATTATCGCCTTTGTATTCCCATGCGGCAACATAAGTGAAATCTTCGTCGTTTCGCAATGCTTCTCCATCCGGAGTTTGGTATTCTTCACGGAAGTGGCCACCACAGGATTCCTCACGTGCCAGGGCATCACGGGCCATCAATTCGCCAAGTTCAAGAAAATCAACTACACGTAAAGCTTTTTCCAGTTCAGGGTTCACCTGATCATTGATTCCGGTAACTTTCACATTCTTCCAGAAGTCGGCACGAAGTTCCTGAATTAATTCAATCGCTTTCGCTAATCTTTCTTTGGTTCGTCCCATCCCAACATTGTCCCACATGATTAAACCGAGTTTTCTGTGGTACGAGTCAACGGTATTTTTTCCATTGATAGTCAACAATTTATTGATAAGATTTTTCGTTTCGGTCTCAGCCTGAACGAATTCCGGAAGATCAGTTTTGATATTTGGAACCTGAATCTGGTCGGCCAGATAATTTTGAATGGTATATGGTAAAACAAAATATCCGTCAGAAAGACCCTGCATCAATGCTGAAGCGCCCAAACGATTTGCACCGTGGTCAGAGAAATTGGCTTCGCCGGCTGCAAACAAACCTTTAACCGTAGTTTGTAATTCATAATCAACCCAGATACCACCCATGGTATAATGCACCGCAGGATAAATCATCATCGGATTTTCGTATGGATTTTCGTCAACGATTTTTTCATACATCTGAAAAAGATTGCCATAACGAGCTTCAATCACGTGTTTACCAAGTCGTTTTATGGAAGCAGCGAAATCAAGATAAACGGCTAAACCTGTTTTGCCAACGCCAAATCCGAGATCGCAGCGTTCTTTGGCTGCGCGCGAAGCAACGTCGCGAGGAACAAGATTACCAAATGCAGGATATCTTCTTTCGAGATAATAATCACGATCTTCTTCTTTGATTTCTTTAGCTTTTAAAGTGCCTTTTTGGATTTTTTCTGCATCTTCGAGTTTCTTTGGAACCCATATTCTACCGTCGTTACGCAAGCTTTCGCTCATCAACGTAAGTTTCGATTGATAATCACCATGCACCGGAATGCAGGTTGGGTGAATTTGCGTGAAACAAGGATTTCCGAAAAAAGCACCTTTTTTGAATGCTTTCCAAACAGCACTTCCATTGGATGACATCGCATTGGTGGAAAGGAAGAATACATTTCCATAACCGCCAGTGGCTAATACAACGGCATGAGCTGAATGGCGTTCAATTTCACCGGTAATTAAATTCCGGACAATAATTCCACGGGCACGGCCATCGACCACAACAACATCCATGAGGTCGCGGCGGGTGTACATTTTCACGGTTTTCTTGCCAATTTCTTTACTCAATGCGCTATATGCACCCAACAACAATTGTTGTCCGGTTTGTCCACGCGCATAAAATGTTCGCGAAACCTGAGCACCGCCAAACGAACGGTTATCGAGCAATCCGCCGTAATCACGGGCAAAAGGAACACCTTGTGCAACACACTGATCGATGATACTGTTACTTACTTCGGCCAGACGGTAAACATTGGCTTCACGGGCGCGGTAATCGCCACCTTTGATGGTGTCATAAAACAAACGAAAAATGCTGTCGCCATCGTTTGGATAATTTTTTGCAGCATTGATACCACCTTGAGCAGCAATACTATGCGCACGGCGTGGGCTATCGTGAATGCCAAATACTTTCACGCTGAAACCTAATTCGCCAAAGCTGGCTGCTGCAGCTGCTCCGGCCAAACCCGTTCCAACGACAATGATGTCGAGCTTACGCTTGTTCGATGGATTTACTAAATTCTGATGCGATTTATAATTTGTCCACTTTTGTTCGAGTGGGCCTTTTGGTATCTTTGGATCTAACTTTGTCATAACTTTAATTTCTTAAGAAAAATAAATAACCAATGGAATTGCAATAAAACCAAGCGTGATAACAACCGATAATACTGTCCCGATCGTCTTGATTACAGGCGTATAACGCCAATGATTGAGACCTAACGATTGAAATGCCGATTGAATTCCATGTTGAAGATGAAAACCCATCAACAGAATGGCAAAAACATAGAAAACAACGTACCATCCTATCTTAAACAGAGCCACGATCAGAGCTCCCAAATTTTCATAAGTTTCTGATCCATAAGTAATTTCCTTAACATGTCCAAACTTTGCAACGATAAAAAAGTTTGCAAAATGGATGACCAAAAAGACGAAAACAATTACACCGGTATGAATCATAAACTTCGAGAAATAGGAAAGTTCTGAATATCCCTTTTTCTGGTATTTAACCGGTCTGGCTGACCAGTTTTGAAGCTGGACGATGATACCATAGATGATGTGGATGATAAACCCAATGAACAAAACCCATTGAAAAATTTGGATTAATGGGTTGGTAGCCATAAAATGTGCTGCTGCATTAAACTTTTCGTAAGTGCTGTCGAAAATGACCAACAGATTAATGCCCAGATGCACCAGTAGAAAGCTGATTAAAAATAATCCGGCCAACGACATGATGATCTTTTTAGTGATTGATGAATAAGAAAATGAATTGCCCATATTAAGTGTTTTAGAGGAAGAATTATTCAAACTTTGGAATTATGATATGCAAAAAATTACATTTGCATTGTTAAGCAACAAATGTAGTTAACATTTTTTTTGGTTATACAAAGCCATAGCCACAATTTAGTTATTTAGAAGGAATCAAAATATGAGAAACCTACAAATTCCCCAAAATCTGTTTATCGAAAACCGGAAACGGTTTATCCAACTGCTGCCTTCCGCAAGCCTGGCGATCTTTGGTTCAGCAGAAAAAATGCCCCGCAATGGCGATCAGTTTTTCCCTTTCAGACAGCAATCCGATTTCTTCTATCTTACCGGAATTGAAGCGGAAAATTCAAAATTATTACTGTTTCCAGATTGCTCGAATCAGCAATTTCGCGAGGTGCTTTTTATCGAATCTCCCAACGAGCAAAAAGCCATTTGGGAAGGCCATCAGTTAAATACAGAAGAAGCAAAAACTATTTCAGGAATCACTCAAGTTTTAACCATCGATCAGTTTGAAACAGTTTTGCAGGAAGTAATGAATTATACCTCAGGTGTTTATCTGAACAACAACGAATATATTAAATATTTTTCGGATGTGCCTGATAATCAATCAAGATTGATTCAATTGTTAAAACAAAAATATCCTCTGCATGCCTATAAGCGTGCTGCGCCACTGCTCGAACAATTGCGTACGATCAAGTCTAAAGAGGAAATTGAAATTCTACAAACGGCTTGTAATATCACCGGAAAAGCTTTTGAAAGGCTGTTGAAATTACCACTTACAGAAAAATTTGAATTCGAAGTTCAAGCCGAAATTGAACACGAATTCACAGTAAATCGCGCTAATGGTCATGGCTATTATCCGATTATCGCCAGCGGTGAAAATGCTTGTATTTTACATTACACTGCTAATAATCAGCAACTTCAGGACGGCGACTTGCTTTTACTCGATTTTGGTGCCGAATATGCCAATTATTCAGCTGATTTAAGCCGTACTATTCCGGTGGACGGTAAATTCAATGATCGACAGAAACAATGCTATGAAGCTGTATTGCGTGTTTTTAAAAAAGCAAAGGTCCTTTATAAGCCAGGAACCACCATTGACCTGATTAACAAGGAAGTATGGAAATATATGGAGCTGGAAATGATCGGACTCGGTTTATTTACCGCAGAAGATGTTGCCAATCAAGCCTCTGACAAACCGCTTTATCGCCAATATTTGATGCATGGCATTGCGCATCATATTGGTTTGGATGTGCACGATGTGGGTTCAAAATTTGAACCACTCAAAGCCGGCATGATATTAACCTGCGAACCCGGAATTTACATTAAAAATGAAAAAATCGGAATCCGGATTGAAAACGACATTTTAATAACCGACAACGAACCTATTGATTTGATGGCACATATTCCGGTGGAAGTGGAGGAGATTGAGAGATTGATGAGTACTTGGAGTACTTTGAGTACTTAGAGTGCCTTGAGTACATAGAGTATTTAGAGTTTGTAGTTTTAAGGGGAATTTTTATTGTAGGAAACCATTCGATAGGCAGAAAATCGTAATATTGTAGTTCAGACAAGAAAATCAAATAAAACGAAATATCATGAAGCGGTTTTCATTAATTATCCTGTTGATTTTCATTGGTTTATCAGCAATTTCACAACAAAAAGGAATTGGTGACACAGTTGGAATCTGGCAGGTAATCAATTTCGACACGGCTTTTAATCATCTTTATGTTGATTCGTCTGCTACCAATATCTGGCAAATAGGCGCACCGCACAAGAGCAATTTTAATCAGGCGTATTCTTTCCCAAATGCGATTATGACAGATACATTGAATTCCTATCCAATAAATAGTTATTCGTATTTTGATTATTACATTGGGGCATTCAATTCGGAAATTTACCCAGGCATCATTTTTATCGATCTCAAACATAAGTTTGATACCGATACACTTAAAGATGGCGGATTTTTTACCGTTTCATGGGATAAAGGCCAACATTGGATGAATGTTATTCATGACAGTATATACAGTGATGGTTATGGTATCACTCCAGGTTGGTCCGATATTGTTCCCGAGCCCAATCTGTATTCAGATATTAATACACTTTACAATAGTGAGTTTGGATTTTCGGGTAAATCGGATGGCTGGATAAATACCACTTTAGTATGGTATGAACCTCGTGTTAGACAAAATATTTCAGATACCATGATTGTCAGGTTTAATTTCATTTCGGACGAAATCGACAATCCGAAAGAAGGCTGGATGATTGACAATATCCGGTCGTTTGCATTGGATATTGGAGGCGATTTACCTGAAAATAAAGATGATGACTCTCATATTCTCATTTCTCCCAATCCATTTAAAACCTCAACTGAAATAACATTCAATTCGGTTTATAAGTCAATCGAGATTTCGGTGTACGATACGCAAGGAAATTTTATTGAAATCAGATCGTTTTCCGGATTGGGCAAAGTCGTTTTTGAACGAAACAAACTTCAAGCAGGGGTTTATTTTCTCAAAATTAGATTGAACGGCGAAACTGCTGACATAAAGAAAATAATCATTTCAAAATAAGTAAAAATAAATAATATTTTAAATATCAACACATTATGTTTCATAAAGAAGTCTATATCGATCGTCGTAACCGACTAAAAAAAGAAATGAAAAGCGGATTGGCCTTGTTTTTAGCAAATCAGGAAGCATCCATGAATTACCCGGCTAATACCTATCATTACCGTCAGGACAGTCATTTTTCCTATTTCTTTGGTCTGCCGCATGCCGGTTTTGCCGGATTAATCGACTTTGAAAGTGGCGAAGAAATCCTTTTTGGCAACGATTTGGAAATTGACGATATCATTTGGATGGGACCACAACCTACCGTTTGCGAACAGGCTGCTGAAGTCGGGATTTTCAAAACATTGCCATACAATAAGTTAGCCGAAACACTACAACAAGCCGGAACCAAAGGATGCGACATTCATTTTCTTCCACCATACCGTGGTGAAACGATGATTGAACTCGGACAACTACTTGGTTTTAAGCCATCTGAAGTGAAAAGCAATGCCAGCATGGAACTCATTAAAGCAGTTGTTAAACTCAAAGAGATTAAAGATTCGTTGGAAATTGCCGAAATTGAAAAAGCAGTTGATATCGCCTGGCTCATGCACACAACCGCCATGAAAATGATTAAAGCCGGAACCATTGAACAAAAAATTGCAGGTACAATAGAAGGAATCGCTCTTCAATACGGTGGATCGGTTTCGTTTCCGGTTATTTTAAGTCAGGACGGACAAATTTTACACAACCACAACCACAACAATGCTTTGGCTGAAGGCAGAATGTGCGTGGTGGATGCCGGTGTCGAACTACAATCATTGTATGCAAGCGACATCACGCGTACCATTCCGGTTGGAGGAAAATTTAATTCCAGACAAAAGGATATTTATGAAACCGTACTCAGTGCCAATATGGATAGTATCGCTGCAACGCGTCCGGGTGCCGAATACCGTGAAATGCATTTCATTGCTGCCACACGTATTACCGAAGGATTAAAAGCAATTGGTTTAATGAAAGGAAATATAGAAGATGCTGTAGCAGCCGGAGCGCACACACTGTTTTTCCCTCACGGATTAGGTCATCAATTGGGTATGGATGTGCATGATTTGGAAGGACTTGGCGAAAATAATGTAGGTTACGATGAAACTACAAAACGTGCTTCACAATTCGGTACAGCATATCTGCGTATGGGCAAAAAACTCAAACCAGGTCATGTAATCACCAATGAACCAGGCATTTATTTCATTCCTGCTTTGATTGATAAATTCCGGGCTGAAGGTCAGTTTATGGATTTCATCAATTACGACAAAGTGGAAACCTACAAAGATTTTGGTGGAATACGCATCGAGGACGATATTTTGGTAACCGAAACCGGTCAGCGTGTTCTCGGCAAACCAATCCCAAAGACGATTTCAGAGGTTGAAGCCACTGCAAACAGCATTTAATTAAATAGATTTAAGCCTCAAATTAAGTATAGCCACAGATTCACAGATTATTAAATATTAAGGTATTCTTGGCTCATAGAATTCTATAATTCTATTGAGGTTAATAATCTGTGAATCTGTGGCTTAATTCTCTTATTCTGTTTTAATCTTTCAATATGAAATCTGCTCTTTTTCAAAATCACAAAGTTTCATATACCATTGATGGTCAAGGTGATTGCCTTGTATTATTGCATGGCTTTCCGATGGATTCCCGCGTATGGACAAATTCGAAACAACGACTTGCCCAATTTTACAAGGTAATTTGCATCGATTTGCCTGGTTTTGGGCAATCGGAAATGCTTGGCAAAACACACAGTATGCAATTGATGGCCGAAGCAGTGAATACTGTTTTGGAGCATGAAAAAATCGATAAATGCGTATTGGTTGGGCATTCGATGGGTGGTTATGCGAGTCTGGAATTTGCAAACCGTTTTCCTGAAAAGTTAAAAGGTTTGGTGCTTTACCATTCCCAAGCCATTGCCGATGACGAAACAGCGCGTGAAAACCGTAATAAAGCTATTCAACTCGTTGAAATTGATAAAGTTGTATTTATAAATCCATTTATTGATGGATTATTTGACGAGTATTTTGCTAAAAGTCATCCCGAAAAGGTTGACTTTATCAAAAATATTTGTGTTTCACAATCAGAAAAAGGCATTATTGCAGCACTTGCAGGAATGCGCGATCGAGATGAGCATCTCGGAGTACTCGCAAAAATTCAGATTCCGGTTTTGTTTATCATGGGCAAAAACGACAAACGGATGCCTTTCAGAAATATCATGGAACAAGCTCAAATCCCACAACACGCTGAATTATTGATACTTGACAATGTCGCTCATTTTGGTTTTATCGAAAAACCATCCATAACAGGAATGACAATCGGTATGTTTACCAAAAAATGCTTCACTGTTTAAAACATAATTATTCTGTCAGCCTGAGCGGAGTCGAAGGCGACCTTTCTTATTGCTCTAAACTTTTTTTGTCAGCCTGATCGGAGTCGAAGGCGACAAGTGAAACTCGTTTTATATTAAATTCGTTTCGATTAAACAATTACAAATTATGACATACACTCGAAGAAGTTATTTTGTCTATATACTGAAATGCGCTGATAATAGCTATTATACAGGAATTACAAGTGATTTAGAACGCAGGATAGCCATTCATCAGGAAGGTCATGATCCTGATGCCTATACTTTCTCTAGGAGACCAATTGAACTTGTTTATGCAGAATATTTTCTTGATCCAAAAGCAGCAATTTCTTTCGAAAAACAAATAAAGGGCTGGACTAGAGCTAAAAAAGAGGCTTTAATTGCTGGTGATTGGGACAAAATCAGTTTTTTGGCTAAGTGTAAAAACGATTCAAGTCATGAAAACTTTAAAAAGGAAGAATAAGGTGAGCTTCGACTCCGCTCAGCGTGACAAAACTATTATTTGAGTTTGATAAATTAATGTTTAATGAATTCAACTCATTTTGAAACTTCCAAAAAAAAAGGATAATTATGCCGCGCTTCGACTCCGCTCAGCGTGACAAAACTCTGTAAAACGTTTTTTACATGCGCTTCGACTACGCTCAGCCTGACAACAGTATTACTAAATACTTGATGATCTGAATTTTTATATAATTAAAGTTGCGCTTACTCCACCAATCTGTCGAGTGTGGTTTTGATTAATTTATCCATAAAACCATGATAATCACCTACAAATTGTTCGGTAACTCTGTTTGCAATAATTAAACAAATGGTCAGTGCTTCGTGGCCTAACATTCTGCTTAATCCGTACAATGCAGACGATTCCATCTCGAAATTGCTGATCCGGTGACCGTTAAACTCAAATGATTCAATTTTTTTATTCATTTTTTCATCAACCAAACCAAGGCGAAGCACACGGCCTTGTGGACCATAAAAGCCTGGTGATGTAGCTGTTACACCATGATAAAATCCTTCGCCCAATTTTGCAAGTAGTTTTTCGGAAGATTTCACTGCATAAGGTCCGGGCAACAATGGCGACCAGTTCATGTATTTCACAAAAGCATCTGTCATTTCATGTTCAATCACTTTTGACGAATTTGCATAAAAATGAAGCAAACCGTCCAAACCCAAGGCATATTCACTTACCACATAACTTTCGCCAACAGGAATATCGGGCTGTAATGCGCCCGAAGTTCCTAACCGAATCAAATTCAAGCTTTTATGTGTAGGGTTGATTTCCCTGGTTTTAAGATTGATATTTGCCAGTGCATCCAACTCATTCACCACAATATCAATATTATCTGTGCCCATTCCTGTGGATAAAGCAGTGATTCTTTTGCCTTTATAGGTTCCGGTATGTGTAACAATTTCACGGTTACTTACCTCAACTTCAATCGAATCGAAATACTTTGAAATCAATTTTACACGATTTGGGTCGCCAACCAAAATAATATTGTCGCCAATTTGATCGGGAAATAAACGCAAATGATAAACGCTGCCATCGGTATGCAATACTAATTGAGAATCAGGTATATAAGCCATAATATCGAAGATTCGGGAAAAATAAATTATTTTCACAAAGGTACAAACAAAAAGATTCGGAGGCTCGATTGCAGTTTGATTCGAGTTTTTAGAAAAAAACGAGATACTTTTATCGAATATTAGCAAAAAGGAATACCAAAAATGGATTTATCAGATAAAATGAACTCAAAAAGAAAAGGAATCTGCGAAATCATCACCATCGGCGATGAATTACTTATCGGTCAGGTTGTGAACACAAACGCTTCGTGGATGGGCGAGCAACTTAGTCTGAACGGACAACATTTACAGCGTATAACAAGTGTAGGAGATACGAAACCAGATATTTTAGATGCACTCCGCGAAGCCGTTTCACGTGCCGAATTTGTATTTATCACCGGCGGATTGGGTCCAACGGCTGACGATATCACCAAACCCGTTTTATGTGAATTTTTTGGTTCACAACTTGTCTTTAATCAGGAAGCATTTGACCAGGTAAAAGCTTTGTTTCAACGACGTGGAATGGAAGTTTCCGAAAGAAACAAAACACAAGCCATGCTACCATCAAACTGTCATCCTATTAAAAATGAGAATGGTACAGCACCCGGAATGTGGTTTGAACACAATAATACAACTATTATTTCGATGCCTGGTGTACCTTTCGAAATGAAAGCCATGTTTCAAAATCAGGTAATTCCAAAAGTGCTTTCGATGGTAGAACACAAAACCATCCTGCACAAAACCATCATGACAAATGGTATTGGCGAATCTTTTTTAGCAGACAATATTAAAGATTGGGAACAAGCACTTCCGGGCAACTTTAAATTAGCCTATTTACCACAACCTGGGATGGTCAGACTGCGATTAAGTGGGTCAGGTGATCACGCAGATGAATTGCAACACATTATGAATAAACTAGTTAATAGCCTGATTCCATTAATTTCTGAATATGTTTTTGGTTTTGATAACGCTTCTATGGAAGAAGTGGTGGGTGATTTACTCAAAAAGTCACATAAAACTGTGGGGACAGCTGAAAGTTGTACAGGAGGCTATTTGGCACATCTTTTCACGAGCATTTCCGGAAGTTCGGCCTATTTTAAAGGATCAGTCATTGCTTATGCAAATGAAATTAAAACCAATGAATTGAATGTGAATTCATCTGATATTGAACAGTTTGGCGCAGTAAGCAAAGAAGTGGTTGAAGCCATGGCACTTGGTTTGAAACAGAAATTCGATGTAGATTTCGCTTTGGCAACATCAGGAATTGCCGGACCGGATGGAGGAACAACCGAAAAGCCTGTCGGTACCGTTTGGATTGCCTTGGCAACGCCAAAAGGTATAATTTCGCAGAAGTTTCAGTTTGGCGAACACCGCGGACGAAATATCAGCCGATCGGCTTTGGCGGCGTTAAATATGCTGAGATTGACTTTGCGGAAATTTTAGAAATAAAAAAAAGCCTGCCAAATTTCTTTGACAGGCTTTTGATATTTATATTTCAAATATATTATTGAATCACAGCACTTTGTGTAACCAGATTGCGATCTGCTTTCTTAAACATTCCTTGTAACACATTTCCAGGACCAACTTCAATTACCGTTTTCACACCACTGGCAATCATATTGTTCATGATATGCGACCAACGCACGGGTGAAGTCAGCTGAGCAATCAGATTTGTTTTAATAATTTCAGGATCAGTAACCGATTGCCCGGTAACATTCTGGTAAATTGGGCAAATACCTCTTATGAATTTTGTTGTGGTAATGGCTTCGGCCAATTCAATACGGGCAGGTTCCATCAAAGGAGAATGGAAAGCACCACCAACTTTCAACGGCAGGGCTCGTTTTGCGCCGGCAGCTAGCATTTTCTCACAAGCAAGCCTGACACCTTCAACAGAACCAGAAATAACTATCTGATCTGGACCGTTGTAGTTTGCCGGAACAACAATTTCATTTTTAATAGAGGCACAAACCTGTTCGACAACACTATCGGCCAATCCAAGGATGGCGGCCATCGTACTAGGTTGAATTTCACAAGCTTTCTGCATGGCCTGAGCGCGTTTCGAAACAAGACGTAAACCATCTTCAAATGTCAAGCTTTTATTAGCAACCAGAGCCGAAAACTCACCAAGCGAATGACCAGCTACCAAATCGGGATTAAAATCTTCTCCCATGGCAATGGCCAAACACACAGAATGCAGAAATACAGCAGGTTGCGTTACATTGGTTTGTTTCAAATCATCATCAGTACCCTCGAACATCAGGTCGGTAATCTTGAATTTCAGAATTGTATTGGCTTTCAAAAAATATTCCTTTGCTTTGGGAGATTTATCATATAAATCTTTACCCATTCCAACAAATTGAGACCCTTGTCCGGGAAAAACATAAGCTTTCATAAATATGGCTTTTGATTAATTGCTTATTATCAGGCTATTATAATATAAAAACTATTTACGATTGCCAAAAAAGCGAAGCAAAAATAAGAATAAATTAATAAAATCGAGATATAAAGTGAGGGCACCCATTAAAGTTACTTTGCGCATGGTGTCGCCTTGCTCAATGGCAGTTGCTCCAATATTTTTAAGTTTTTGCACGTCGTAAGCTGTTAAACCAGTGAAAACCAGCACGCCTATGAAGCTAATGATATATTCCATCATGCTGCTTTTCAAAAAGAAATTAACCAGTGAAGCGATAATGATACCAACCAATCCCATCATCATAATCGAACCAAACTTGGTTAAATCGGTTTTGGTTGTGTAGCCTAAAACAGCCATCAAACCAAACATTCCCGAGGTAATCATGAAAGTTTTGGCGATTGAAGTACCAGTATATGCTAAAAATATAAAACTCAAACTCAGGCCCATCAGAGCTGAATAAGCGATAAAAACAAGTGTCATGGTGTTGGCACTCATGCGGGCAAATCCGGCCGACATCCACAATACAAGACCAAATGGTGCCAACATTACGATCCAGCCGAATATCGACATTCCGCCGGTTTCGCTTTTCAACATGCTCATAAAAGATATACTTCCGGCAGCTGTATATGCAATAATTGCAGTTAATGCCATGGCGACAAACATCCATGTAAATACATTGGTCATAAATGTTTTTGTCAACGATTGTGATTGAAATTCAGTCGTTTGAGAAAAAGGATTTTGAATACTATTCATTTTAATTTAGGATTATAAATTACTAATTTATTGATTTACTATTATTTACGATAATTTTGTACTAATTAAACTGATGAATTCGGCGCGGGTTTCAGCACGTTGAAAAGCACCCGTGAAATCACTGGTTGTTGTTACAGAACTTTGTTTTTGAACGCCACGCATCGACATACACATGTGGCGCGCTTCGATCACGACTGCCACACCAAGCGGGTTCAATGCATCGTTTATAGCATCTTTTATTTGACTTGTTAACCTTTCCTGCACCTGCAACCGCCTTGAATAAGCTTCAACAACCCTGGCTATCTTACTCAATCCTGTGATGTAGCCATTTGGGATGTAGCCGATATGAGCTTTACCAACGAAGGGAATCATGTGATGTTCGCACAACGAAAATATCTCAATGTCCTTCACGATGACCATTTCACGGTAATCTTCCTTAAACCGCGCAGAGAGCAATATTTCGCGCGGATCATGATCATAGCCTTGTGTGAGAAACTGAATAGATTTTGCTACTCGCAGGGGCGAATCCAACAAACCTTCCCTTTGCGGATCTTCACCGATCAGGCTAAGAATTGCCCGATAGTGTTTTTCAAGTTCCTTGAGTTTTTCGGGCGCAAACTTTTCTATTTTTTCGTAGCCCAATAAGCCTTTCCTATTTTTTTCCATGCTTAGTTAGTTTGAGTGATAAGCATTTTCATGAATCCAATCTGATTATCAATAATAATGCCATCTGAATAATTCATCATCAATATCCAAAATATTCTACAAAATTATTTTCCGATTCGTGCAATTTTACTGCATGCAATACTGCTCCTGCAAGGCTGATTTCATCTGCTAACTGATTCCAGATTCCAATGGCCAACATTTCAGTTGATGCAAATTTTCCTGACATAAAGTCAACTTCCAGGTTTATGTTTTTATGATCGACTTTTTCAATCACTCTGTCTTTTATCAGTTTACTAAGTTGTTTCAGATTCAACAAAAAGCCTGTTTCGGGATTAATTTCGCCTTTAATAGTAACAAAAAGTTCATAATTATGTCCGTGCCAATTGGGATTGGAGCATTTTCCGAAAACCTCGAGATTCTTTTCATCAGGAAAATCCTCACGAAACAATCTGTGTGCGGCATTAAACCTCTCTCGTCGAGTTATATAAATCATATAAAATTGAAATAATATGTCACAAAAATAGGGCTAAATGGGCGTTGAATTTACTTTAATTCTGAAATAGTATGTTAGCAAATTTGATAAATATTTCATGACTTTGGTTTTGTGATCGTTATGACTTCATATGCAGTGAAAAACGCATAATAAATGAAAAATGTGATAATAAAAGGCACAGCATCAGCACGATTATAGAAAACATAGATAAGGATTACAGCCAAATAAAACAGCAGTTTTGTGAAGGTTGCTATCATGAAAAAATTAGCAAAAGAACTCAGTTTTTTATCTTGAGCCCGCAGGAATAGCCAGAATAAAAATCCATTGGTCACCATAAAGAAAACAGGCAACCACCACCATGCTTTACTGATTAAAGCAGGATTGAAAAGGCCAGAGACAAAATTTGCCATGGCTAAAACTGCCGAAATGATGAATAACCTGATGATAAATTGTTTCATTGAAATGTTATGGTTTTTTAAGTAAGTCTTTTACAGCATAATAAACTGAAAGTATAACTGACGCCAGTGCTAAAATGGCTGTAAAAATGGGTGTTTTCAGCCCGATCCATTGATCAAGTAACCGACCGGCAAAAACCCCGGCGAGGATAATAAAAAGCATCTGAAAAGCCAACGAAGAATACTTTGCGTAAGATTGCAAGGAATTTTCAGACTTTTTCTCCCTGACTTTTTTCATGGTGTTTATCGAATTTGTCGGTCATTTCGCATTTCCCTTTGAATCTGGCACCAACTTCTATTGTAAGTCTTCCTGTTTCAAGATCGCCCTCAATAATGGCAGTTGCTTTCATGGCCGTAAGTTCTTCCACCTTCAGATCAGCTTTCACATGACCAGAAATATCAGCATTCTGACAAATGATGCTGCCGGTTAAAACTCCTGTCGAACCAATAACGACTCTCCCTCCAACTTTAATCGAACCTGTAAGTTGACCATCAATCCGAAAATCACCGGTCGATTCAATATCGCCCTTGATTACGGTTCCTTGTCCGATGATATTTCTTGCCGGAAACTCATGAACAACCTTTGTAAATTTTTTTAAATCCATTTTATTCAGCTTTTTGTATATTTTTTTCCAAAAACCGTTTATATTGCTCAATATCTTTACTACGGTAAAAAACAGGATAATTAATCAGTGAAACAGGATATGTCTGGACATCGTTTCTGTTGATTGATCCAAAAACATAATCGGAGGAAACAATTGCATTGAAATAATCGGTCGCATCCGACAGGTTATCGAAATTACCAATTGTTATCAAGGATCTATCATTATCCAAGACTAAACTTTTAATTATCAATTGATTAATATCAAATTCACGTTCATTAAAATCAGAAATTCTGACCTTCAAAGGGTCAGTCCGCACTGTTTTACCTGAGGTAACAATCATCACCAAATGAGCAGTTTCAGGTTCGTATTGATACGGGAATTCCTCTTCTTTTGGCATTTCTTTTTCTCCAATTTTTTCAGGAATATCCATGTTCAAATTATACTCCTTGTTCACATTCCGAAGAATATCGATGGCTTTGGACGAAACCGGACTTTGTGGATATTTCTTTACCAACAAATCAAGTGCAACAGCCATTGAATCAACCGTTTGCAACCTTCCGATTGCCACGGCACGTAAAAACTCGAACCGAGGCATCAGCATGGTATCGCCTTCATACATCGTTCGCGCCCGATCGGCGTTCATCACCACACGATAAAACTGCTCAGTATTGTAAGCATCCAGTGTTTGCTCGTAAAAACCAGATGACTCGTTTTGCAAAGCTGCTTTTTTCACAAAATACTGAGGATCAATTAGCACCATGGCATAATCCGAATCAGGATATTCTGAAATTATTTTCTCTTTGTTCAAGTTTGCGTTCTCTATGTCATTTGATTCCAGATACATTTTATACAAGGCGTATAATGCCTGAAGCCGATGGCTATTCTCCGGAAAACGTTCATTTAAAGATAGATATGATTCGGTGGAGCGTGGATAATCGTGTAATTGTTCTTTATAAATATAACCCAGATTATTCAAAGCGTCCATCACCAGATTGAGAGATGTGTTTTGTTGTTCCCCGGTGAGTGGTATGTCTTTTAAATAAAAAGCAGGGTCGCGTGGCGTCAAAGCCACAGCACCAGAATCTTGTTTTTGGCCAGTTACCTCCTGATTAGTAGGTATTAACCCACCACTTTCACTTGTCGAAATGCTTTGTTTATCACTTATACGCCAATTATCTTCCAGTTTTCGTCTTCCCCATTTCTTAGCAAACTCTGTAAAACCAAAACTCAAAGTATTCGGATTGTAGAAATACCACTCAGTCGATGGCATTCCACCTGGACCACCAGATCCTTTGTTTTCATCACGCATCGGCATATTGGTGTTGCTTCTTAATTCTTCGGCTTCTTTCTCTGCTTTTTTGGCCTCCGATTCGTTAAAATCAGTAATAAGTTTACCAATTACTTTATTTCTTTCTATTGAATCCATATTTGCAAGGCGCATCAAACTGTCCTGCAATTGCACAGTAATTAAATTCGACACAAGATCATTCAACACACTTGCCTTGTTTTTGATACTGTCGTAGCCCGGATAATCCTTTGGCAAGGCCCTGACAGCTGTATCGTAATAGGCCTGCGAAATCACATAATCATTGTTTTCAAACAAAATAGCCGCCAGTTTCAACGAAGAGGTAGTTTGCTGATTATTATCCTTCACAAAACTTGCAACCGATTTTTTCAAATATTCGATGGCGGCCGGCTCGTCCTGATCTTTCAATGCAATTTCGGCCAGAGCGTAATAAATTTTATCCAGATAATCGATATTCTTTTCATCACGAAGCATTTTGTTCAGCACTTTCACAATCTGCTTACTGTCGCCTTGTGTGGCATCATAAGCAGTTGCCAGACTGATGCGGGCTTCAAATGCCATTTCATAAGGAGGATTTCGCTTGATTACCTGCTGATACAACTCAAGCGCCCTTGCCTGATCATTCTGCATTTCATAAATCTGCGCCAGAATGAACATTGCCCTTGTTTTTAAATAACGGTCGTTGTTATCAAGAATACCTTGTTTCAGAAAGGTGTCGGCTTTATCATACTTTTTGGTCGTGATCAAAAAATCGGCATAAACAAAAGACAAATTATGATGCACTTCGGCAGGCATGTCTATTTCCTTAGCTTTTACTAACAAAGCCTGAAAAAGCGGATCTGCCTTTTCATATTGTTTTTGTTGAACAAAAGTCATAGCAAGCCACATCTGTGCGGTGAATGAGATGTCACTTTCGGGATATTGTTTGTTTACAAAATCAAAAGTGCGGCGGGCGCTGGTATAATCCTGTTTATAAAAATGGCCTTTAGCCATCAATAAATAACTGTCTTTAATCCATTTAACCTGTTCTTTTCCTCCAAAAACCATCGAATGGCGTTGAACCGTTATCGAAGCCTTTTGAATTGCGCGGTTATTTTGTGTATTTTGTTTCTGGGCATCACTTTTTTTACCTAAATTATTGACAAGCAATATATTAGAATAATCGTCAACGACGATTTTGCGTAATTCGGTAACACCGGTTTTGACGCTTTGGTTGCCGTTCCAGTAAACATTATAATGACTTGTAATATTATGAAAAGTACGTCGGGTAAAAGTGTTCTTTTTTGTGGAGCAGCCAGCAATAACCATTACGGCGCAAACGACCGTAAAAGTAACAATCCATGGGTATTTTGAACTTGACAAATTCATCTGGTTTTTGGTACAATAACTCAAAATTATACCTGATATTTTATTTTACCTTGCTTCTAAACAGAATTTACTGAATATGCAAAAGTAATCATTCAATCTGATTTGCGCTTGCGAAGTAAATAATTGCGCTGATAAAGTTAAAATATAAAGGTTTATGATCGACCCAACGCGCCTTTCAATTAACAATTGAATGTATTGTTTTACACTATTTTAACATAAATGCAATATGCAATTGCAATATGCAATAATGCTGAATGATAGTTTTTTATAATTTCGCAGCTCAATAAAACTAAGCATGGCAAACGCTCCTGAAAAAAAATGGCATCACAAACTTCGGTTAAAATATCGATTAGTCATATTCGATGATGATACCTACGAAGAGAAATTCAGTTTTAAATTGAGCGCTTACAACGTTTTTGTTTTTTTAGTTAGTTTAAGTATTTTTTTGATTTTTATCACCACCTATATCATCGCTTTTACTTCATTACGCGAATATATTCCCGGATATAGCAATGTTGGATTGAGCAAAAGAGTATATAAAATGGAACGCACTGCAGATTCACTTGAAAATGTGCTTCGGCAGAATGAAGTGTATTTTAATAACCTGAAAAGAATTGTTGACGGAAGTGATAATTTCACCGAAGACTCTGAATTACAGTCGGATAAAAATATGAAATCATTGTCGAGCGATACTATACGAATACGAAAATCTGTTGAAGACAGTCTTTTACGCCTTGAATTCGAATCGGCCGAACGATATAATTTGCAAATTGAATCGAATCTAACGCCCGAAAGCAGAAAAAAAGCCATGGCTGTAACTGGTTTTTTCGTTCCAGTCAAAGGATTGATAACCAATGAATTTGATTCAAAAAACCGTCATTATGGCATTGACATTGTTGCCAAGACCAACGAAGCAATAAAAGCCACATTGGCCGGCACAGTCGTTTATGCTGATTGGACACTTGAAAAAGGCTATGTTATTGGCATACAGCATGCCGGTAACTTTTTCTCTTTGTACAAACACAACTCTGCCTTATTGAAAAAAGAAGGCGATTTGGTGAAAGCGGGAGAACCTATCGCCATTATCGGACAAAGTGGTGAATTATCAACAGGTCCTCATTTGCATTTTGAACTCTGGTTCAATGGAACACCAATCAATCCAAAAGATTATATTTCGTTTTAAGCGTACGAGAGGATTTATAAAGACCGGAAGACCGAAGCCGGAAGACTGAAGCCGGCACTTCGACTGCGCTCAGTGACCTAAGACCGAAGGTGAAAGCATAAAAGAAACAAAGACAACTGAACTACTTTAAGCATTTTAATAAAAAAAATCCAGCCTCCTCATCCTTTCTTTCAAAAGGAGAAGAAGCTGGACCTCATCAATTATGAAGGTTAACTTAAATTCGTTTATGGTACAATCTGCGTTGGATAAATCATGGCATTGTTTCGGTAGCCTGAATTGGTTAAATACCAGTTTGGATAGTTGATACCACCACTCTGAGCCCATTCAGCAAAGAAATTGTATGCACCTGTAATATCTTGAAATTCAATTACCCAATCAAATTCGTGTGCAATATTTATAGCCCAAGGAAGGTTATTTTCGGTTACGAAATAACGTCCAACAGAAGGATCTGAATCATCATTTAATTGTCCGAAATACGATTCATCAAACAAGTCTGATGGCTCATAATATGGAAGATGGATTTCCAAACCACGACCACCTGTTGGATTATCACTTTGGACAACCAGGAATGGATTGAAATCACCAATATTAAGTTCGCTATAAGTAACAGCGTTGTTTGCAAAAGTTATGTTTACAACGATTGTCACAGGATCGATGAAATCATAGTCTAACTGTGTATTAACTCCAACACCAGGGGTTGTTTGAGGCATAATACGGCGTGCGTCATCAAAAACGATAATGGTAGCTTTGCTTTGGCCATTTTCAACTCCGTTATTTGCAATGCTGAATGTGGCGGTGTTTTCAATGTTACATCCACTAACTGAAACGATATCTGATGGGGCAACATTTGGGAAAGTGAATCCAAAACCATTATGGTAAGATGCTCCGAATGCTTTTACAACAAAGGTTGCAGTTATATTCTGAACCATTTCCTGACCATTTTTATTGACAACAAAATCATAATCGATAATTAAATCGTTGAAGTCATAGTCGCCTTTACCGGGCCATAAATCTTCATAAGCCAATGATCCGGCTAATTGTTCATCTGTCTCATCATCATCATCACCTTCGTGTTCTCCGCATCCGCTCAATACTTCCTGTAGATTTGCTCCGGTAGGCGGTACAACAACAAGTTTAAACTCATCCGTATCAAAACCTGCAGCAGTCAGATCTAATGTTTGGTTCACGCCTAATTGATATGTTCCACTGGCGATCTGAACATTGTTCTTATAAACTGTGTAGTTTTTAGCGCTTGTCATTGGACCATCTCCAGTATTGCTGATGGTAAAAATTACATCTGTTTCTACACAATCTGAGGATAGCTCAATGAAAGGATCGCTTGATCCAGAATTAGTTGGGCAGGTAAATTCATTTTCGCTACCTTCACCCCCACTTTTATCATCATCCGATTCAAAACTGAGACAGATCTTTTCTGCTGCATTACTATATTCTGCGGCTGTATGTCCATGTAAATCTCCACCACCAAGGGCAATTTCGGCCATGGCTAAAAAATCATCAATTGACATATTAGCAAAAGCTCCATCAACAAAAACAAGCTCGCCCAATTTGAAATCAGGATTTGTTCCAAGGTAACCGGCTTCGTTAAAGTCGCGGTTCAGGCGGGCTGCAATAATTTGATCTGCCATATTTCCAAGGCGGTTGTTTTGAACAGGATTTGTCCAGTTCTGTGTTAGTACAGCAGGGCGACCTCCTCCGGGAAGATAATTTTCGACATTGACCGAACCCGAGAAAGTAATCTTGTAATGTGCTGGATCACCAACCACAAAATTTCCAGGATAAACCTGATCGAAATGCTGGTCACGTAAAGATCCTGGG
>CANNKD010000045.1 GCA_947505205.1 Bacteroidota bacterium
AGGTTTTTAACCAATTTCGATTCCATCGTTTTTGAATTAATTTCATCCAGACTGATGCCACCGGCTGTGATGATTGCTTCCTTAAATCCTCGGTAATCAATTACTTCGAAACGAAAATTTTTCATTAAAAGCATGGTACTTCTCCGTTCTTTGGCATTCATCTGATGGCAGAGTTTGTTGCCGTCGATGCCCAATTGCTGTAAGAAAACCGGAATGAGTTTGGAAGGAAGCCAGAGTTTGAAAACATTTTCAATCTGCTTCTTCCCATTTTCGTTCAAATCCCGTATCAGGCGGGCATCGAGTTTTGGCTCATCGAGAGCAGGTTTTAAATCAATACTGATTTCTACCTTGTTCTTTTTTCGGATTTCATCAACTACAAACCTGCTCAACGTCAGGATAATAGGACCTGTAAGCCCGAAATGCGCGAATAACATTTCACCAAATTCTTCTTTATGCTTTTTGCCATTTACCCAAACAACGGCATTCACGTTTTTCAAACTCAAGCCTTGTAAATCAGCAGCCAATGTTCCTTTTGTAACCATGGGAACGAGCGATGGCCGAGCTTCTTCAATTTTGTGTCCCAAATGCTGTGCAAGCTGATATCCATCGCCTGTTGAACCTGTTCCAGGATAGGATCGTCCGCCAGTACAAAGGATAACACTATAAGCTAACACCTTGATATTTTGACTATTCTGCTGGATCATGACACCGGAAACTCTTCCCTCTTCTGTAAGAATTTCCTTAACATTAGCTTCATAAATAACATCAACCTTGTTTAGGTTCATCCATTTTAACAATCCATGCAACACATCGGCGGCACTGTCACTTACCGGAAAAACGCGTTCTCCCCGTTCAACAACCGTTTCAACACCCTGATCGTTCAGGAGTTGTATAATATCATTATTGAAAAACTTGTCGAAAGCATGTTTTAAAAACCGACCGTTTGGGAAAATATTTTTGAAATAATCACCTTTCTGGGCATTGTTGGTGATATTACACCGGCCTTTTCCGGTTATCAGGAGTTTTCGTCCGGCCTGACGCATTTTCTCAGCAATCAAAACACCCGCACCTAATTCAGCAGCATGTCCGGCGGCAATAATACCAGCCGGACCACCACCTACCACGATAACATCATAACTTTTCTGCAAAGCTTTTACCTTTCTGAATCATCGTATTTTCTCATCCTTTTATTGCCTTTTCAGCTGACTTTATATTGCCATTTTCAGCAATTTTACGGATCATTCCTTTTAATAACCAAGTGTGCAAAGGTAAAACAGAAAACCAATAAAGCCGACCTAAAATGCCAAGTGGCCGAAAAGTTGCCGTTTGTTTTATAATTCCTTCTTCGTCCATTTTAAATTCGAGCCAAGCCTCACCCGGTTGTTTTAATTCGGCATACAATAACAGACGTTTATCTTCTTTATTCGCTAATAAAACACGCCAGAAATCGAGGGCATCTCCGGCAAAAATTTCAGTCGGACTTTTTCTGCCTCTGCGTAATCCAACTCCTCCAAACAGTTTATCAAGGAAACCCCGAAAACTCCAAACCCAATCTGCGTGATACCAACCATTTTCGCCTCCAATCTGCCATATTTTTTCCAAACTATAAACCGGATTATCAGATTTTAAAACCCTGATATTCCGATAGCAACCATTTATGGGAACTCCAATATGATTGGCTATACCGTCATAAATGATTTTGCTGGTTTGCGCATCTTTCCAGCTCGACAATACCTGATGCTGTTCTATTTTATCAAAGGCATATTCAATAGCTGTTTCGTAATTAATTAATTGAATACCAAGAAGTTCACAAAGATTATTCTCTTTGCCGACAACTTCGGTTTTCATGCTGGCCACCAGATTTTTTGCCAGAGAATAGGACACTGAAGTCACATAATAAAGCCAATACGCAGAGATGCCCGGATGTAAAAAAGGAACGACAAAAATTCGTCTTTGCAACCCACGCTTCATACCAAAGCGATTGATCATTTCTTTATAACTAAGAATGTCGGGACCAAAGATATCGAAGTTCTTATTATACGTTTCGGGAAGTGCAATTACGCCAACCAGATATTGAATTACATTTCGAATGGCAATAGGCTGAGAACGTGTTAATATCCACCTTGGTGCGACAATAAATGGGAGTTTCTCAACCAGATCGCGTATAATTTCGAAGGATGCACTCCCTGATCCAACAATGATTCCTGCCCGTAATGTTGTAAGTGCAAATGCGCCTGTTGATAATATTTCCTCAACATTGCGGCGCGAAGTGAGGTGTTTCGACAGAATTTTATCATTCACAATGCCACTCAGGTAAATAACCTGCCTGACATTTGTCCGTTGCAAAGTGTTTTTGAAGTTTTTTGCTGAAACACGTTCCATTTCCTCGAAATCACCATCAATGGTTGACATGGAATGGATGAGATAATAAGCCACTTCGATGTCAGGCGGGATAAGGTGTAAGGTCTCTTTTTTCAGAAAATCGACCTCGATCAACTTAATTTTTGATCTGTCATAATTACGATAATTGAATCGGCGGCTGTCGCGCACGCAGCAAACGATTTCATGGCCGTTCTCGAGTAATACCGGTATCAGCCGCTGGGCGATATAACCTGTTGCACCTGTGAGAAGAATCTTCATTTTCCGCGTTGATGTTTAATGATGACAATGCGAATATCAGAAACTTTTATGAATAAATGATAAAGCGGCTTTTAATCCATCGGCTGCACTCGAAATGATCCCTCCTGCATAACCACTTCCTTCGCCAACGATATACAGATTTCCAAAACCGGTGGTTTCCCAGGTTTTCTCACGAATGACCTGAATACTAGATGATGTTTTACTTTCTAATCCTAATAAGATTCCATTATCGAAACCATGCATCTTGTTTTTAAAATCAATTAATCCGGCACGCATCGATTTAGTGACCTCAGTTGGAAGATATTCCCACAAAGGTGCCACCGATAATCCAAGTGGATAACTACTTGATAACGAAGTTATACGAGATTTTCCTGAAATGAAATCAGCAATTGAACATGCCGGAGCAGCATAATTTCTTGTAAGATCAAAAAACATAGTTTCGAGTTTTTCAATTTCGTCAAGCGCTTCATTCGGACTCACTTTTCTTCCAGCCAAAATGTCGGGGCTGATTCCTGCTACACAAGCCGCATTGGCAAATCTGCCGTCGCGTTGGTAATGGCTCATGCCGTTTACAATATTTTGGTTGGGATAAGCGGTTGCAGGAACCACCACACCTCCCGGGCACATGCAAAATGAATAAACCGAATGCTTTCCATCGGCTTCCGAGGTAAGCCGATATTCGGCAGCCTTCACGCCGGATAAGGATTTTCGGCCCCATTGTGCCAGATTGATAAGCTCTTGTGAGTGTTCCATGCGACTGCCTAAAGCAAAATTCTTCGTTCGGAAAGGAACACCATTTCGCATCAACATACGATATGTTTCGAAAGCAGAATGACCGGGCGCAATGAATAAGGCATCACAATCGAGATTGCCTTTCGATGTTTTTACCTGAATTGGATTGCTTTTCAGCTGAACATCTTCGAGCATGGTTTCGAAATGCATCTGTCCGCCTGCAGCGATGAATAAATCCCGAAGTTTTTTAACGATGAGTTTCAGGTTGTCGGTTCCAAGATGCGGATGCGCCAGATAAGCGATTTCGGACGGTGCTCCGGCTTTGATATAACTCTCTAAAATAAATCTTCTTTCGGCAGAAATATGTTTCGATCGTGAGGTGAGTTTTCCATCGGAAAAGGTTCCAGCACCACCTTCACCAAAAGCATAGTTGTTCATCGGATTGAAACCATGTCCCGACTCAAACTTTTCTATTGCCAAATCACGCTTGCCAACTTCAGAGCCACGTTCAATCATAACCGTTTCATAACCTGCTAATTGCAAGGCGTAGGCACTAAAGAATCCTGCCGGACCATTGCCGACAACTACCACTTTTTTTGTGTGTTTTCTGAAAGGGATTTGTAGCCGTTCGGTTTCAAGAAATTCTGTTTCTTTCAACTCGTCAGATATTACGACCACATTTACCAACCAATGAATATTGCTTTTGTTTCGTGCGTCCAGACTTTTATTGCTGAGATGAAAATTAAAATCTGTCAAATGCAGTTCACGTTTAATTTTCAGATGTAAATCTTCCTCCGAAAAATCGGTGGCTAACTTGAAAGTAACGGTTTTTTGGCCCATGAATCTGATTGAAATTTTGGTAAAAATAAGGTATTGTTAGGATTAAGAGGGAAGAAAACGATCCTAGTAGTTCAAAATGTAAATTTTTGTGGGAATTGAAAAGTAGTGCATATTGTAATTTTTTATTTGCACTTTGCCATTTGCATTTTTACTTTTTCACTTTAGCCCCTTCACCTTCGGCAAAGCAGCCACAAAATCTTTCAGATAAAAAGGCTCAAAATAGGCAACATTTTCAAATTGTTGCAGGTCAAAAGCAGTTTGTGCCAATGTAGCCATATATTTTACCGATGGATTGAAATCTTTTACAATCAGTGCATTGTGATGGTTTATAATACTTTCTATTTTTGCGGCTCCATCACCAAAAAACCAAATTCGATGATTTGAAAGTTGTTCTACAAATGATTCATTATCAATAATTAAGGCATTGGTTTCAACCAGAACCTGTTTGTTAAAATCATTGATTGAGCAATACACTTCCATCCTGCGGGCATCAATCATCGGGCAAAAAAGATCGGTTGTCTGGAGTTTTTCTTTGTTTTCATTGATAAAACCGCTTGTCATGGCAAAGAGGGTTTCAATAGCGATCAAGGGTTTATCAGCACCATAACAAATACCCTTGGCTGTTGAAACGCCAATACGCAAACCTGTATAGGATCCCGGCCCTTTGCTTACTGCAACAGCTTGTAATTCAGTATAATCTATATTTGTTTCGCTCATGAGCTCAGCAATGAAAACTGAAACCATTTCGGCATGTGAACGAAATTCGGAGCTTTCGCGTAGAGCAATGAGTTCACCATTTTGGCTGATGCCAACCGAACAAATTGCAGTTGCTGTTTCAATGAGGAGGATATTTGTCATAAAGGTTGAAGGGTTAAAAGGTTTAATCGTTCATTAGTCTTCGGAATTCATTTTCATAACTGCCTTCGAATTCGCTCAGGGTGACAGTAATTTTAACTTCGGACTTCCGTCTTCCGACTTCGGACTTCTGACTTCTAACTTTCCTTACTTCTTCTTCTCTTCAAATAATTTACTCTTATCCACTTTTTTCACATTATCATCATTTTTAAGTGACTTTGCAACAGCACTATACGGTCCATTTATCACTTCATCGCCCTCCTGCAATCCTTCTAGAATCTGAATATATGTGTTATCCTGAATACCTGTTTTTACTTCGCGAATGGACGCTTTGTCATTGCTTAATACAAAAACGTATTCTTTCATCACTTCTTTCGATTTGTCTGTTTCAACCGATTTCGATTGACCATCCATATTTTTCAAGGCTAAACTTGTGTCCTGACGTGTTGTAACAGCCTGAATAGCAAGTGATAAAATATCTTTTACTGTCTTTGTCTGAATATCGACTGTTGCTGACATTCCGGGGCGGAAGGGCGAGGCTATCTTGCTGCTGTCCTGAATTAAATCGATATAAGATTCTTTGAGCATCATCACTTTTACTTCGAAATTGGTAACCTGATCAACGCTTACGGCAGCACTGTTCGCGGAAGTCGCAATTTCGGTAACATAACCTTTAAATTTCCGGTTCAGATAGGCATCAACTTCTATCAGGCAAGTGTCGTTCAATTTCACACGCGGGATATCGTTTTCACTCACTTCCACCTTCACCTCCATCGCATTCAAATTGGCGATAGTCATTATTTCCGTTCCGGCGGAAAACTGCGATGCGCCCGTTACACGCTCACCGGCCTCGATGCTCAGCTTCGAAACCGTTCCATCGTTTGGTGCATAAATATTGGTACGGTTGAGGTTTTCACGGGATTCTTTTAAACCAGACTCAGCATTCTGAACCTGATATTGTGTGGCTTTAAAGCTTTCATTTGCAGCCTCAACCTCAGCACTTGCAACATTATACGATGATTTGATGGCATCCCAATCTGCATCTGAAATCACTTTTTGCTGCCATAGTTTTTCATTTCTGTCGAAGTCGAGTTTCGATTTTGAAAATTGGGCTTCTGATTGGGCAACACGCGCTTTACTGTTCGCCATATTGGCTTTGGCTGTATTTAGCGAGGCTTCGACTTGTTCGTAACTTGAGATGTAAAAAGTTGGGTCAATTTTCGCCAAAATATCTCCTTTGTAAACATAATTTCCTTCTCTGACATAAAGCTGAACTACTTCTCCCGAAATATAAGGACTGATCTTAACGTCCAAAGCAGGTTGAATCTTACCATTGGCTGCAACTGTTTCGATGATGCTACGTTTTGCAACCAATTCTGTGCTTACCTCAGTAAGCTTTTGGTTTCGTTTTTTTGCAACAAAAATCACGATTACCAGCACGATAACAACCGCTGGAACAAGAATATACCAAAGCTTGTTACTTTTTTTTATTGTACCCATATTATAATACGTTTGTTCTCTGAGTGAATATTATGTCAAAATTAGGTAAAACTGCGGATATTAACGTAAAAGAGATGATAAAAGGTATAAAATCAGCAATCTTCGTGCTTCCGACTTCGGACTTCGCGCTTCCAACTTCGTGCTTCTTACTACTCAACAATCTGTAAATCTTTCAACGACAATGTTTTACCCAGATAAAAATCAAGTATTTTGTATTTGAAAATGAAGTCGTATTTTGCTGAAAGCAGGTCAGATTTGGCTTTATTGAGTTGATTTTTAGCCACATTGAAATCGATGGCATTTACCATGCCGACATTAAATTTCTGTTGTGTATAATTGAACGATTCCTCCAGACTACTCAATGATTTTTCGCGGGCTGAATAGGACGAATAAGCTGCGAGAGCGTCTGCATAAGATGTTTCAACGTTTTTTCGCAAGGTGTTTCTCGAAAGTTGAAGATTGTAATCTGCATTCAGGTAATTCACTTTCGAACGTCCAACATAAGAATTTATCTGCCAACTGTTGAAGATAGGAATATTCAATCGAAAAGACAGCGTGGTGTTCTGATTGTCAGAAAGCTGGTTTGAGAACGGTTTCGTTTCTTTAAAACCAGGATCGAGCGGATTGTTACTCACACGGATCTGGTCGGAGTAATTTGTTCCCAAACCCAATGACAACGCCAAACTTGGACTTCGACTTCCTTTGGCAATTGCCAGTGCTTTGCCGTAACTTTCGAAACTCAGTTCAGCACTTTTGATTTCAGGCATAGCACCCAATGCTGCTGTATAGATATATTGAATGGGTAAAATTTCGGGTTGCTGCGTAAAGCCAAGATTTGGTATATCAATTTCAAAATCAGTACCAGCTTCAATTTCAAGCAATTGCAAAAGATCGAGATAAGCCAGATTCAATTGATTTTTGGCTTGCACCAGATTCACTTCTTCGTTTGCTCCTTGTGCCTGAATTTCGAGCAGACTGCCTTTTGCCAATGTTCCGGCAGCGACTAATTTATTTGTCCGATCAATCTGAAGATTCGTAATTTCAAATTGCTGCTGGGCGTTATTTACCAATTCGCGGCTAAAAAGTATCTGAAGATATGCTCCCGCAACAGCCAATGAAACATCATTCTTAATCTTATCGGAATTATACTTCGAAACAAGATAATCCAACCTTCGCTGTTTGAGCGTGTTAAGTTTTTGTAAACCATTGAATAATGTTAGGTCGGAACTGATATTAAAATAACTTTGTTGTGTTTCCTGGTTTACATAATTATACGTTGCCATATCAACCGACCGACCCCAACCATAAGAATGTGACAAACTACTATTTACCGAGGGCAAAAAATCGAGTTTGCTTTCGAGTTCATTTATAGCACCCGTTTCAACATTCAGGTAGGTTTGTTTTATCCGGATATTGTTATCCAATGCATAATTAATGCAATCCTCAAGTGTCCAGGTTTTTTGAGCGATAATGCTACCCGAAACGATCAATAAAATCATTGAAATGAGGACTGCAATCCTGCCAAAAGTATTCTCATTTGTGTTTGTAAACCTATTCATATATTTTCATTTTAAAAAAGCATATCCACTAAAAACATGCCACAAATATAACTTACTGATTGTTTGAATGATATCGTTTTCAATGAGCAACAAAAAACATACAAAGTGTTCGCTGTCTGACAGTTGCTGTACGAAAATGAACAGCAAATGTAAGTCTTAATCAAAGGTAAACATAGAAATGATTGCATATTTGATAACAAACGTTAATTTTATAGCCAAAAGTATCGGATCATGAAAAATTATGAAAAATTGAGTTCTCTGTTCATCCTGACTTGTTTCCTTTGTCAGGCGCAGTTTGCCTTTACGCAACCTCATCAGGTTCAACAAAAATCGTTGGTTGCCGACACCATCCATGCATTTCATTATGACATTTTTCTGACCAACATCAATTTTACCGCCAAATCAATTCGGGCACAGACAACAGTTCAATTAATTCCGAAAATGGAATTGAATCGTATCACATTGGAATTGAAATATTTAACCGTTGACAGTGTTTTTGTTGATGGCAATAAAACATTAGGCTTTTGGCAGGCAAACGATCTGCTTCATATTCCAGCCGTAAATTTTACACCGGCCGACACTATTGAAGTGACTGTATTTTACGGTGGGATTCCATTTCATGAAGCGTGGGGTGGATTCCATTTTTCGGGTAATTATGCCTTTAATCTCGGTGTTGGCTTCGAAAGCAATCCTCACAATCTGGGCAAGACCTGGTTTCCTTGTGTTGATGATTTTCAGGATCGTGCAACATATAATGTTGCCGTACGATTACCAAATAATTTGACAGCCATTTGTGGTGGATTATTACAATATATTGAAAATGAAGGAGATGGAAACTCAATCTGGCATTGGAATATTGCTCAAACAATTCCAACTTATTTGGCTTCGGTGGTTGTTGGCGATTATGCAATGATTGCTGATACCTTTCAAGGGCAACAGGCCGATATTCCAATTTCCATTTATTGTCGTCCGGTTGACTCGGTAAAAGTTGCAGGCACTTTTCTTCATCTTAAAGAGATTCTCACGATTTACGAAAACAGGTTTGGTCCGTATCCTTTCGATAGAATAGGATATTCTGGAACTGCCATTGGCGCCATGGAACATATTACGAATGTTGCTTTTCCAAATGGTTCATTCACCGGAAATTTAAGTTCGGAATGGTTGTATGCGCACGAATTATCACATATGTGGTTTGGAAACAAAGTTACCTGTGCCACTGCCGGCGATATGTGGCTCAATGAAGGCTGGGCAACATATTGTCATTACTATTTCAAACACGATTTGTATAATCCCGCAACCTACCGGCAGGAAATGAACGATAATCACTTCGATGTTCTCAAAAACGCACATATCACCGATGGTTCATACCTTGCCTTGACAAATGTGCCAACCGAATATACTTATGGCACAACTGTTTATGACAAAGGTGCGACCGTTGTTCATACCTTGATGAATTATTTAGGTGAGGACTTGTTTTTTGCCGGTGTGAAAGCCTATTTGGATCAATTTGCATATAGTCATGCAAGTTCAAATGATCTGCGCGATATCTTAAGTAATTACTCCGGAGTTGACCTCAACGGTTTTTTCGAAAATTGGGTTTCCACACCCGGAACACCGCATTATTCCATTGATTCAATGCAAGTTGTACCTTCTGGAAATCAGTTTCAGACAACGGTTTTCCTGAAACAAAAACACAAAGGCTACGATTTTATTGGAACAGGAAATGTATTTGAAATTAGCTTTGTTGGCGAAAACTGGCAAAAAGTTACAGATACAGTTCATCTGGATGGCGCGCATGGATCATCAATTAAACTACTTGATTTTGAACCTGTTGTTGCATTTTGTGATTATTTTGACAAAGCCGCCGATGCCACAACAGATCAGGATATGGTGATTAGAGAAACGGGTGAAACAGCCTTTACAAAACAAAATTTCAGATTGTATGTTGATGCTATTCAAGACTCGGCCTTATTAAGAGTTACGCATCATTGGGTGGCGCCCGACAGTTTGAAAATGCCTGTTCCCGAATTGCGTTTATCACCCTATCGGCATTGGGAATTTACCGGAATTTTACCTGAAAATATTGCCATGCATGGAAGGTTTTTCTATAGTAACATCCAATCTCTCGATGGTTCATTGATTCTTTCCGAACAAGATTCTGTTGTCATCCTGTATCGTTCGAATGCAAGTGCCGACTGGCAGGAAGTTCCTCAAACACATGAAGGACTTTGGTCGATTGGATATATTTATGTCGAAAGTTTGCCTTTAGGACAATATACACTTGCCGTTTGGGATAAAAATCTGGTAGCTATTCATGATCAAAAAGTGAACTTATCTGAAGAGAAAATGCTTGTTTTCCCAAATCCGGCCGACGATGTCATCAATGTTTATGCGACTGCAAAAACACAATCGGAAATCACCATTTGCGATTCGGCCGGACGAACAACACTCAAAATGAATTTGAATAAAGGTTTGAATGAGTTGGATGTATCAAATTGGAATAGAGGCATTTATATTATATCACGCATCGATGCCGATGGAAAAATGATTGAAAGCAAAAAAATAATATTGAAATAAATGAGCGATAAAATTCAACCATATTGGCAAGCTTTGGTTGAGAGTTTTAACTTTCTGCGCGATCCGGAAAAAGCAAAATGGGGAAAAGCGTATATGCGCAACCAGTTCGATATGTTTGGTTTGCCCGCACCCGATCGCAAAGAAGTTTTCCGCGCTTTTATCAAAGAAAATGGTTTTCCTGAATCCGCTGGTCTAACTGAAATCATTAAAAACGCCTGGGAATTGCCCGAAAGAGAAATGCAATATGCAGCTATGGAATTGTTGTTCAGGATGCGCAAAAATACTGATATTCAAATTATTGAATTGTATGAATGGTTGATTATGCACAAATCGTGGTGGGATACGGTGGATTATATCGCTCCGAATTTGGTTGGTAATTTGATGGTCACGCATCCTGAAATAAGAGATGAAGTAGTTGAAAAATGGATGCTTTCAGGAAATTTTTGGTTGCAACGAAGCTGTTTGTTGTTTCAGCTCAAATACAAAACCAAAACCGATTCGGAACTGCTATTCAGTCTGTGTGAGCGATTAGCCGGTGAAAAGGAATTTTTCATCCGCAAAGCCATCGGCTGGTCGTTGCGCGAATATGCCAAAACAAACCCCTCAGCTGTGCTTGCGTTTGTTGAAAAGACTTTGTTATCAGGATTGAGCAGAAGAGAAGCGTTGAAGCATCTTTGAATTGTCGGACGATTTAGTCGTTAAGAAGTAGAATTTTTAAACAAAAATGAAGGAGCAGAGCAATGAGCAGTGAAATTATCCAAAACGATCTTTATGCACGAATTACTGAACTTTTGCAGGCAGCCAGACAGAATGTAGTTCGCGCTGTAAATCAGACCATGGTTTATACATATTTCGAAATAGGGCGCATGATCATTGAAGAAGAACAACAGGGTAAAGAACGGGCAGCCTATGGAAAGCAGATATTAAAAGAAATTTCAATAAAGCTCACCAAAGGTTTTGGCAAAGGTTTTTCAATAGATAATCTTGAAAATATGCGCCGGTTTTTTCTCGCATACTCAATTTCCGAGACAACTTCTCGGAAATCTGACCTAATTTCAATCATACAGAAATCGTATGTTGATTTGAAACAAGTTAAAAAATACGACAAGGAAACTCATACTTTTACATTAAGTTGGTCGCACTATATAAAATTAATGCGAATCCAAAATGTAGCCGAACGAAGTTTCTACGAAATAGAATGTGCAGCGAACAATTGGTCACTTAATGAATTACAACGTCAGTTCAACAGTGGATTATACGAGCGATTAGCTTTAAGCAGAGACAAGGACGGTATTAAAAAACTGGCCGAAAAAGGTCAGATTATTGAAAAACCAATGGATATCCTCAAGGATCCATATATCCTGGAATTTTTAAATTTACCCGAACATCATCAATATTCAGAGAGCGATCTGGAAACAGCCATTATTGATAAATTAGAGCATTTTCTATTAGAACTTGGCAAAGGATTTACCTTCGTTGGAAGACAGGTTCGCATGACCATAGATGAAAAACACTTTAGGGTGGATTTGGTTTTTTTCAACCGCTTATTGAAGTGTTTTGTTGTTATTGATTTGAAAATCGGTGAACTTACCCATCAGGATATTGGACAAATGCAGATGTATGTAAACTACCACGACCGCATTGTAAAACTACCTGATGAAAACAAAACGATAGGCATTATCCTCTGTAAAGACAAAAGTCAGACTTTAGTGGAAATAACTCTGCCCAAAAATAACGATCAGATATTTGCCAGTCGTTATCAAACCATACTACCTGACAAACAAACATTTATGCGACTTTTAGACGATAATGAGATTGGAAATTGAGTGAGAATCAGTCATTGAAGCATCAAATATAAAATATTGAAAACATGAAAAATATAATAAAAATGATCTTGATTCTACTCTTGCCGGGTTGTGGAATCATCCTGATAAATGAAAATAACTATAGAAATTTAAGTGATTCTGATAAAATTATTCTCAAACCATTTGATCCTGACATTGTATCAAGGAAGGTGGATAATGATCAGTTTTTTATATACGAAATAAATTCTAACGACATCTTGAATTGTTCAAAAAAGTATCAGTTTACCTGGGTACATTTGTGGAGACCGTTTTGCCCAAATGAACATTGTCAGAACCTCAATTATTTACTAAATACAGTGAATGCCTTTAAATCTCATGATATCGAACTTTTGCTTGTTTCAGAGTCCTATGATTTGAAATCAATAGAAAATATTGTCAGAAAATCAGCCTTTGACAAACCTATTTTCGTCTTACAGGATGCTTATTATGGACATAAAATAAGAAAAAACCGACTTAAATTAATTGCAGATTTTAATTCTGACTTACCTGCTAAAACAAGGTTTGGTTTTGGAGAATATTTGTTCAAGGATTCAACCTTGATTTATATGGGCTACGACTTGAATGAACATAAAATAGATAGTTTAATTGCATCGTCATTAAACCCTACTCATTGACAAACAAACATTTATGCGACTTTTAGACGATAGTGAAAGAGGGAATTGAGTAATAAGCGTTGAAGCGTCTTTCACAATGTAAGGGTAAGGAGAGGCTTGCTAAATCAACTTCTTCAACTGATCCATTGCGTAGGCATAGGCTCCAATAGCAACGGCTGATGAGGTTCCGAGGCGGCTGATGCCAACTCCAATTTTTTTGGTTGGATCGTACCAAACCCATACTTCGCGGGCAACTTTTGGAACTTTCACCATCATACCTGTTTTTTCGGTAAAGGCAATTACACCCCTGCTATCCTGAAGGTTAAAAGCGGAAATTTCCATCCTGTTCACTGCATTACCTTGCAAATCAATAAACGGTTGATTTAGATACCCAATGAGCTTCTCCATAAAAACCGGCCAGGCACCTGCAAGTCCGCCACCAATAACAACCAAACCGTCAATCATGGTTATTGCATTTGCCAAGGCATCGGCAAGCGATTTTGCAAATTCGTCCCATGCTTTCAAAGCGGCTTTTTGGTCGCCATCCTGTCGGCCCATAGCAATTTCGTAAATAGCAAAAGGCTCCGGACATAATGAAGGATCGATATCAGCTTCGCGCGAGAAAACACGTTTTACTGCACGAATGGAGATGGAATCTTCGGCACTTGTATTATCGTAAAGCAAATTGCTCATGCGGTTTATTTCGCCTCCGGCTGAGTTATCGCCTTTGAGTAAAGTCCCGTTTATCATAATTCCGCCACCAAAACCGGTTCCAAGTGTCACGCCAATTAAATTTTGGTAACGTTTTGGATTTCCTTGTTGCTCAAGCAGATGATTTACTTCCGGTAACAATCCATCCAAAGCTTCACCATAAGTGAAAAGATCACCATCGTTATTGATAAAAACCGGACAATGAAATAGCTCTTCGAGCATCGCCTTGAGTGGCACACCGCCTTTAAAAACCGGTAAATTTTCCAAATCGCCGATGATACCAGCTTCATAATCAGCAGGTCCCGGAAAACAGAAACTGATTGCCGAAGGTTCAGAACCTACCAATTCCTTTGTTTTTTGAAATCCATCGATGAGTTTTTGCAATACCTCGTCCAATGATTTTGCTGCCGAAGGGATTGTAAATGGCTGAATGATCTCAATTCCATCTCTTACGGCTAAAAATTTAAACCCTGTGCCACCGGCATCCAAAACGAAAACAGTTTTTGCAATTACATTGTTCATCGACGATTTATTTTAGCTTGCAAAGCTACATTTTTTTCCGTTTTATTCTGATTGTCAGGTCAGAAATTTGAGAAATAGCTTTTCAAAATGAACCTCAGTGCCGGTTATGAATGGTAAGATATTGGTTGATAAAGCCCAGTTTCCGGGCGAAAAGCAAACCTGCTGTTAAACAAATTCCACCTGAAACCGCCAAAGTGATTGGAACTCCGATTACCGATGAAACCGAACCCAATAAAAGACTTCCGATAGGCGTGAAGCCCATGAATGACATGCTGTAAATCGACAGAACCCTGCCCCGTTTATCCTCTTCGACGGAATGCTGCAAAAGTGTATTTGTAGCCGTAAACTGAGCAATCATACCAAAGCCACTGAAAAAAAGCAGGACGATGGAAATCGCCGTTACAGTTGACAGGCTGAAAACCAACAACCCAATTCCAAAAGTAATGGCCGAAAAAGCGATAATCTTCGGAATTCCTTTGTGTGAATTGCGTGAGGCAAGAAAAAACGCTCCCAGGAGCGCTCCGGCTCCCACAGCACCTGTCAGGAAACCAAGTAGTTGTGAATCTCCATGCAAAATGTCACGTGCGAAAACCGGCAATAGTGATTGGAATGGTAAGCCGAAAATACTCGTAACTGTGACCAATAAAATCATATAAAATGCAGGTTTAAATTTAAATGTATAACTGAATCCTTCTTTCAATTCGCTCAACACCGATTTCTTTGTTGGTTTACGCTCAAAGGGTGAAACTTTCATAGCCAATAATGCTAAGATCACACCCGTAAAACTGATGCTATTAATCAAGAAACACATTGATTCTCCATAACTTGCGATTATAATTCCTCCAATCGTCGGGCCAATAAAACGAGCGGTGTTTACAAGCGTTGAATTCAAAGCAACGGCATTGAGTAATAATTTTTTATCACCAATCATCTCCAATAAAAAAGCATGTCTGAATGGTGTATCAAATGACAAAGCGACTCCGTTAAACAACACGATGATAATGAGATACGTAACGTTGATGTTGTTTGTATATGATAAAATTGTAAGGATAACTGCCATTATCATCGGCAAAGCCTGCGTGAGAATGAGAATTCTCCGCCGGTTCACCCGATCGGCATAAACGCCCGCCAAAGGACCCAAAATCAGGGCTGGAATTTGTCCGGCAAAACCGACTAAACCTAGAAAAAATGCTGAATCAGTCAATCGGTAAACTAGCCATCCAATAGCCAAGCTTTGAATCCACGTTCCCAACAGTGAAACCAATCCGCTGAAAAAGAATAACCTGAAGTTCCTGCTTTCCAACGCCAGAAAAGTCTGACCAAACCGACGCTTATAAGTCGCTATATTAAGGTATGGATTCAAATTTTTTGTGCAAAGTTGAGTAATTTATTACGACAGTGTTCAAAAAGATCATTGTTTTTGCAACCCGAACAGAAATGCCTGTAAAATTGAAATTAAAAAAGGAAGATCTCATTTGAAATCTCCCCTTTTTGAATTTTATAAATTTCCATTGTCCCAGTCCTGCAGCCAGATAGGCATTGTCAATTGTCCCCGTCCTGCAGCCGGGCAAGCATTGTTGATTGTCAATTAGTTAAGTAGCGAGGATCGCACTAACGCCCGGTAAATCTTTTCCTTCGATATACTCGAGCATAGCACCGCCTCCGGTGGAAACATAACTTACCTTATCTGCCAGGTTGTATTTATTTACAGCTGCAACTGAGTCGCCACCGCCAACCAATGAATAGGCTCCAGAGGCAGTTGCATCGGCAATTGCGTGTGCGATAGCGATGGTTCCATGAGCGAAATTATCGAATTCAAAAACACCCATTGGGCCGTTCCAAAGAATGGTTTTTGAGTTTTTAATCGTTTCTGAAAAGTTTTTGATGGTTTCATCTCCAATGTCCAAACCCATCCATCCACTGGGGATTTCTGCAGTTTTGCATACCTTTTTTGGTGAATCATTACTAAAAGATTGAGCAATAACGGTGTCGCTTGGAATCAATAGGTTCACGCCATTTTTCTTGGCTTTTGCCATTGCAGCGAGTGCAGTTTCCATCAAATCATCTTCAATCAAAGAATCGCCAATCGTTCCACCCATTGCTTTTGCGAAAGTGTAAGCCATGCCGCCTCCAATGATGAGGTTGTCAACTTTATCAAGTAAGTTATTGATAATCTCTATTTTACCTGAAACTTTAGCGCCACCCAAAACTGCTGTAAATGGCTTATCAGCATGTTTCACAACTTTTTCGAGACTCATCACTTCATCCTGCATCAGATAACCAAACAGGCATGCACCCGGGAAGAAACGAACAATAATTGAAGTCGAAGCGTGGGCACGATGCGCAGTACCAAAGGCATCGTTGATGTAAACATCACCCAAAAGAGCTAATTTTTTTGCAAAATCTTCATCACCTTTTTCTTCTTCTTTGTAAAAACGAAGGTTTTCAAGCAATAAAACTTCACCTGGTTTCAGACTTGTGGATAATTCAGTTGCTTGATTACCAATGCAATCGTCGGCAAACTTCACTTTTTGGCCGAGTTTCTTTTCCAGATCTGGCAGAATGTGACGCAAAGAATATTTATCGACAGGCCCATCTTTTGGACGGCCAAGATGCGACATCAGGATAACTGATCCGCCGGACGATAAGATTTTTTTGATCGTTGGTAAAGCTGCCCTGATGCGGGTGTCATCAGTAATTGTAAAATTACTGTCGAGTGGCACGTTAAAATCAACGCGAATCAAACAGCGTTTTCCCCTGAGATCGTACTGATCAATGTTTTTCATTGTTGTAATTTTTAAAATGTATGTTTAATATATTGTACAATTTGTAATTTCATATCATTGTAAACCAAGTTATTATGACCACTATTCCAAAGATAGCATTTAAAACGAATGTTTCTTTGCATTAATCTGGGAACGTTCAAAGTTACTTCAATTTCAGCTTGATTTACAGTTTTTTCGAAAAATGGATGCAAGGAAAATGCATCATAATGCTTAAAGTTTTTGTTTTCACCCGGACATGAAAGATCCAAAACCAAAAATAATCCTTCTTTATTTTCTTTAATCATATTGGCTTTGGCTGTAAAAATCAGCGAAATGGAATCGGTACAAGGAAGCGAAAATATTGAATCCAGGACAACCAAATAGTCTTTATCAGAAGTCTGAATTAATTCTCTATCATTTTGATATTGTGTTGAATAGATGATTTTTTGATCGCGCAAACCAAGAAGCATTTCATACGATTGCTGACTTTGATTTGTGTTTATCCGATACAAACCTACTTTCCCATTGTTAGCAATCGGTTTCAATGATGATCGAAGTTGTGGATAATTTCGCAAGACATCGCTTGATAAAAAGCGGTTTTGGATAGCTATAAAATCAAAATGATTTTGTAACGACTGGTTAATCTTTGCTGATGAAGTATTGGTGACCGTATAACCCTTGTGATCTAATAAAATCAATGGAACATTGTAAGTGTATGCATCGATCACCAAAACACGTTCATTTTTATCAATTCCGGCTTCATTGCAGAGTTTATTGCTGCCTTCGAAATTCATATGTGTTATTTCGGTTCTGTCCCAACCTTGCGTTGTATAACGCTCATTTTGAATTAAATACGAACTATAAATCATGAGAATTGTCACGATAAACATCGAAGAATTTATCCCCAATACTTTCCACTTTTCAGTAAAATGTAATTGTGAAAGACCGATTGAAAGAAATAGCATCAACGGAAGATAAAAACTGTCGATAAAATAATAATCATGATCGGGAAACTGGTGCGCCATAGCCGTAAAATAAAAGATGCTTCCAATGAACATTACAAATACAATCAAAATAAATTTCAATAACGTATTGTTAATATGCACTTTACGAATCAAAATCCAAAGAAAAATTAAAAATGAAATTGCTAATACAAAATAATGACCCAAACTAAAATATTGCCATTTCCAAAAAAACCAGGTTTCAATTACAAGCAATTTCCATTCGCTGAAAGATTGTGCCGGCATCAACTTATTCAGAAAAATTGAGCCATAAACCTCACCGAGATATTGATTATAAGTGTAATAAGCAGAAAATAGTGACCCGAACAGAAGAAGCCAGAGTGCTTCTTTCATTAAAATTTCTTTGTTGCGCCAATTGAAAACAAGCTGAACCGCGGCCATTGAAATCAATGGCAAGATAAATGGAGCGCGAATGAGTGCAGCAAATATGAGCATGGTAATTGATGCTAAATAGTTGCGAAAATTGCTGTATTTCAGGTATTTCCAATAATAATAAAATGCCGCGAAAGCCAATGAAATAGCGGGAATTGAAGGTATAAATCCATTCAGATAATAGGAAAAAACCGGACAAGTAAATAGAAAAACTGTTGAAAATAACGAAAATCCGAAAGTAGCATTCATGCTCCTTGTTAAAGCAAAAAAGTACAATAATCCAATCAATCCCGAAACCAGCACAATCAACCGAAAAATGATCGGGTTTTTATTTCCGGTAATCGTCATGATGACAGCTGCGAAATAATCAGGCAATGGAAGGTCAACGCGTGTGATTCCTTTTTCCTCGCTCAATGTTTCCTGAGCAGGATATTCAGGCTGAAGATTATAAGTTGCCGGATGAAAAAGATCTAAACCATTATCGACATAACCAAGAGAAAGTGCGTAGCGGTCGCTCTGCGTCCAGGCGTGAATGTGCGAAGGAAATTGTTGAATATGGTTGTGGAAGAATATGATTGACAGCAAGATAAGCACAAAGGCCGTTATACCAATTTCATTTTTTGATAAGGATTCTTGTGTTGATGTATTCATTCTTGGGTCAAACCTTTGACAGAGCAAAGGTAAAAAAAGGGTGCTTGCGCCGGACTAAATTTTATTTTAGGAACGCATTTCTAACAGAAACGAAGGCGATTTCTGATGGCAATATAATATTCAACCGAAATATCACACTTCGACTTCGCTCAGTGCATTGCTTTGCCGAATCATCTATTCATCAGCCTTTCCAAACATTTTCAAAGCTTTCTTACTCACAATCAACTTAATGGCTTTCGGAACAATTTCAAAATCGAGGGGCGAACTACCAAGCGATTCTCCGTCAGTTTCTAAAAACATGGCATGATGTGGTGTAGCGGTGATGCGAATCTTTTCCCCCGTATAGGTCTCTACTTCAGGCATTTCCAGGAATGAGCCATCGTACAGATTTTTAATATTACTCACAACCCTAAATTTGGTTGTTTTTTTGATGATGGTCATATCAAACAAGCCATCGTCAGGTATTGCGTTTGGAAGCTGTTTCATGCCACCGCCGTTGAACCGGCAAATGCCGATACTCATGCTGAAAACTTGTTCGTCAACCACCGTTTTGCCATCAACCTCAATATGTAACTGAACGTTCTTATATTGAAAAAGTCCAACCACCAAATTGACGAGATATGAAAGCGGACCACCATGTCCTTTCGTTTTCATCAAATTGGTCTTTTTGGCGACCAAGGCGTCGTAACCCATTCCGGCCATATTGATGAAATAGCGCGTTTGTTCGTCTGCATGATGTAAATATTGAACCTTTCCAACATCCTGAAGAAAGGTGTTTTCGGAAGTAAGTATTTTGATTGCATTCTTATAATCAGTTGGAAATGAATACATTCTACCCCAATCGTTGCCTGTCCCCACCGTTATCATCCCTAAAGTGATATCTGTGGTTGCAAAACGTGATTGTTGGAAAATGCCGTTCACCACTTCGTTCATGGTTCCGTCGCCTCC
>CANNKD010000046.1 GCA_947505205.1 Bacteroidota bacterium
CAATAACGGTCGGTTGGTAATAGGATTGATAATTCATTTGATCCATCAAACTGATTCCGCCCCAGCCTATTTTCGCGCTAAAAGCAAAATGGATTGCTTCAGTGGGCTTTAAAATACCTCCAATCCAAAAACCACCATGACCAAAATTAATCTGTGTATTACTATAATTCTCAAATTTGGAAGTGATTGGATCATAACTGATTATATCCTTGTAATGAATTGTTGCAAGACCCATTCCGTATCCTCCGAAAAAAAGGTTATTCACGATCATGGCACCGCCACCACCAACAGAGGTGGCAAATTTACCATCCACCCCGGAAAATTCAACGATAGGCCCACCAAAACCACTCACATGGATTGGTTTATTACTATCGAAAATAGTTTTAAACTCTTGAGAAATTGCTTGATTTAACGATGTTAAGCCAAGTAACATCGTAATAAATAGGATTCGTACTGAAGAAATAACTGTTTTCATAATTTTAAGATATTTTGATTTTGATATAAACATTGAGTCATTCAAATTTTAGGAACGGAATTTGATCCCAAAGTTACATAATTAATTGTCCAAAAACGAATAGATGGTATTTCGAAGAAATTGATTACCAAATAAAATGCAAGAAGACCAAAAAAAGTTAGTTAACAGTTTATTTATTCCGTCATTACTCCTTTTCGTGATGTGGATCGTAAAAATCATTGAGTTTGTATTCGACTTACGTTTTTCGTTTTTAGGAATTACACCTTTGGAAATGAGAGGGTTAATAGGAATTATTGCATCTCCATTTTTGCATGCCGACTGGAATCATTTGATGGCCAATTCGATTCCTGTTTTGGTTTTAGGAAGTGCCTTATATTATTTCTACGGTAAAATAGCCAATAAGGTATTAATTCTAATCACCTTGTTAACGGGGCTTTGGGTATGGCTTGGCGCGCGTGAATCGACACATATTGGTGCGAGTGGTGTAATTTATGGTTTGGCAGCTTTTCTTCTGAGTAGCGGAATTATTCGAAAAGAGACCAGATTAATGGTTGTTTCGTTGATTGTCGTTTTCCTGTATGGCGGTATGATTTGGGGAATTTTTCCGGAATTATTCCCTCACAAAAATATTTCCTGGGAGTCGCATTTAAGTGGTATGGTAGCTGGAATTGTTTTAGCAATTTTTTATAAAAACGAAGGGGAACAGCGAAAGAAATATTCATGGGAGATAGAGGAAGAAGCTGAAATTGTGGAAGATACAACAGAATCTCCCTCAGATCAAACAGAAACACCATATTGGAATATTCCCGAGCCAGATAAAGATGATTTGAATGTGGTTTATCATTTAAAGAAGTGAGCTTTCTTGAGTTCGGAGTGAACTAAAGTGAACTAAAGTACTTAGAGTTCATGAAGTAATTTGAATAACTTTAGTTCATTCCGAACTTTAGTTCACTCCGAACTCTTTTTCATTACCAATGTATCAAACAACAGTAGAAGTAAGGCAGTAGCAACACCGATTCCAGTAAATAAATACCAGATATTTCCAGGAGAGTAGTTAATCCATAAGTAATTTGTCAATTCAATATGGTTCATGTGATAAGCAGTTTCTGCATGCCGGTAAAAATCGTTTTGCGTGAAAGTATCCGAAATTGAAGGAATTTCCATTCCTTTCACTGCCATATCCTGACGTAAAAGCGTCAATTTGTCAGACCAACCGCCATAGACTTGTCCCGAAAGAATTCCAGCAAGAAAATTTCCGCCCGACATCGGTAAAAACGAGCAACCCATATACAATCCAACCTTATCTGATGGTGCAATGCGACCAATATATTCAGTGATTTTTGGAGAACTTGCCATTTCGCCAAAAGCAAAAATCAGGATGGATAGGAATAGATAAAATGGATTATTGAAGGCAAAAGTCAAACCAATTCCAATTGATGCAATGAAAATACCCACAATCATTGCCTGTAATGGGCGCAATTTCATGACAATTCCAGAGATAATTACTTGAAAAATAACAATATAAATAGCGTCCATATTTAATAACATTTCAGGATTGACAGCTCCCTGTCCATTCCCAAAGATGGCTGAAAGTTGCGGAGAAATAGCATCCATCCAATTGAATAATAAGGTGGTATCGGTCCATTGGTCAATGAAAACAGGTAGTGTGTAAAATAATTGAAAATACATAGCCCAAAAGCCGACGATTAAAATCAGGAAACCCAACAATTTTAAGTCTTTGAGGGCAGTTACAATATTTTTAAAGGCTTTTGAAATCGAATGAAAAAAGGTTTCATTCAAATCAGGTCGTTCAGGTTCCTTATAGAAAAACAATACAAGGATGAAGTTTAGGGCGATAATTCCCGAAGAAAGGTAAAACACATAATCCCACGAAATTTCACGCATCTTACTTGCTATAAATGGCCCAATCATAGCGCCAACATTCACCATCATATAGAAAATTCCAAAACCAATGGAAGAGTTTTCCTTGTTGGTCGTTTTGGCAATTGTAGCTGAAATTACGGGTTTGAAAAGTGCTCCACCAATTGCGATAAAGAAAAAAGCTCCAAAAACCAAACTGTAATTTGTGAGGTGACCCATGATTAGATAACCTGTTGATAATATCCCAAAGGAAAGCAATAACACTTTTTTATATCCCAGCCGATCGGCAATTGAACCGGTAATGACCGGAAGAAAATACAATATTGCCACCACCGTGCCCATCAACGGCCCTTTTTGTTCCTGTGTAAAGCCTAAACCTCCCGTATCGATGGACGATGTAAGGTAAATGGCCAGCACATTAAACAATCCGTACCAAGCCCACCGTTCAAACAGCTCCATGGTATTTGCCACCCAAAAATTACGCGGAAACTTTGAAAAGATATTTGCCATCTAAGAATAGATTATGGTGAGAATTTGATACAAATAAAAGGAATTTACCAAAGCTTGAGTCTTTTTTTAGAATCTGTAGCGTTTCACCCGATAAGCGCAATCGCCCATTTCCGGTAGGTTGCACTTAGTGAAGCCTATGGAGGCAATTTTCTCATCAGATTTCTCCAGACGAATGATCAAGACGGGCTCAACGATTACTTGCATTGCCATTTCACTGCCTGGTGGCAAACAGGATCGGCTTCCACTTTTATACCATAAATCTGTTATTGGTATTTTCTCTTTTACCAAATTCTCTATAAGCGACTGAACATCAAACTCTTGTTCAGTATTTTCTGGAAAATGATAACTATGATATTCACCTTTCGGGAATGAATAAGATGCTGTTGAATGATCTTCAATGCCTGCGTTAACGATAACTTCATGCGTGCTTTTTGTGGTTTGGCAAGCAACCGTGGCAAAAAGCAGGAAAAGAAATAGAAAAGAAATGATTGTTTTCATTTGTGGAATTATAAGTCGCAAAGATAACAAATGAACTATAAACCCAAGGTGATGAGAATCTGTTCAAAAACATCCTCATTGTGGCAAATATTTTATATAAAAACTATTTTCGAGTGATAGCCCTGACCTTGTCTAATATTATAGATCCTATTCTTGAATTTCTTAGCATTCCTATCTGTAAAAATCTTTTTAATGAATATAAAGTAGTGCTTACAAAAACATCAAATTCGCCATTCATATTCATTTTTTTAGAGTTAAAATCAGATCGGTAATCTTTTGAGAAATTGCCATTTTCAAATGACCACTCATCCTGAAAATCAAGGTCTTTTATGTGATTTTTGTTAAAAAAATATTTCTTAATTTTCAACAAAAGCATCAAATTCATCATTAATGATATACAAATCAACAAAATTAAAAGTCCTACTTCCATCTTTATAAAATTATCTAATAAATTAAATGCCAAATATTTAAACTCAATATGTCACAATTTGAACAGTATCATTTGTAAATTCTGTCATGTTTTTATCAATCAATACAATATCATTTCGAAGAACCATATATCTGACAGGCACTTTACAGGCAATCACAAAATTGATTGTATCGCCAGGTTTAGAATTCAAATCAACTTTCTTGAAACCTTCCACAATGAACATGGTGTCGGGCATAAAAACCCAACAGAATTCAGTGGTAATCTCCGCCTTATATTCAGCCTTTATTGGCTCTAAAGGGACACTGCATGCAGGAAGTGTAATACAGATAATAACAAAAGACAGTTCCAGAAAATTCTGTGCAACGAACCTTGTCACTGAGTTTAATTCATTTTTCATAATTTTGTTTTTTAGGGTGTATAGTTGCTAATTATCAATTAAATAACTGTTGGCCTGTAATTTGGTTTAAGTCATACAATGTAGTGAGATATATGTTGTTACAACAAATGTAACATGGAAAATAAGAAAAATGGGAGGGAATGTATGAGCGCGATAAATTACAGATAAGCGCATCAAAAGGAGGAATAAGCGTGGTTACGAGTGAAACTCTACAGGCAAAAAGACTTCTACTTTTAATCCTGTTGAATCATCATCTTGCATCAAATCTGTGTAAACAACTTTGAACTTATTCGGAAAATCAGGAGAATTAAAAAAACCGATACGAGTTTCAATTATTTTACTGCTGTGGAGTCTATCATCTTCCAAACCAATACTTTTCATTTCTGAGACTTTTTTACGACCCACGCCATCATCAGTAATGGTACATTTGATAACCTCATCCGATATTTTTTCAAAAGTAACCTCGAGCTTACCTTTCGATTCTTTGTGCATTAATCCGTGCCTAATTGAATTTTCGATAAAGGGCTGAACAATCATCGGCGGAATCCACAGTGCCAGCGGATCGCTGTCATCAACCATTTCAATACTGTAACTAAACTTGTCGGAGAAGCGCATCATTTCCAATCGTAAATAGCTATTCAAAAAATCAATTTCTTGATTAAGTGGTATCATCTTTTTTGATGCGTTTTCGAGAGAAGCACGCACAACTTTCGAGAAATCTGATAGATATGTAAGTACAGTATCTGTCTTATTTGTCAAAACGTAATACTGGATATTATTAATTGAATTAAAAATGAAATGGGGGTTCATCTGGGACCTCAGTGCCTGCATTTCGAGTTGAGCAATGGTCGTTTTAATCTCTGCTTTTTGCCTTTCACTATAGCGGATATTTTCTACGCGTTTGCGATAAAGTAAAACAGTCCCAATTATTAGGATTATAACCATAAAACTTTGAATATACCACTGCAGCCACCATGGCGGAGTAATCTCGATATAAAGTAAGAGCGGTTTTGCTTGAAGGGCTGAATTTAAGTTTTTCGATTCGACCTTAAAAATATACTTTCCAGTGGGCAAATTCGAATAGAAAATGCTTGTTTCAGAAGTCCAGCTACTCCAATTATTATCATTACCTTCCAGCTTGTATCTAAATTTGTCTTTCTTGGGATTTACAAAGTTCAAAACACCAAAATAGATACCGATATCTTTTTGTTTATAATTCAGCTTAAGAGGTTCTGAAGGCTTGTTATACCGATTGTTACTTAACGTATATTCTTTATAAATAGATTGATGATTAACTTCAATCTTTTTTACAATTACTTCCAATTCGTTCTTAAATTCGAGCGCATTTGTTGCCATTTTAACCAATTTCTCTGAAGCACCCAACCACAAATTTCCCGATTTATCCCAGGCTACTCGCTGAGCCGATTGCCCGATAAAACCTTCTTCTTCATCGAAAAAATTAAAAACCAAATTTCCAGTTTCATATAATTCACTGATATTAAGTCTATTAATTCCTGAATTTGTTCCAATCCACAAGAATCCATTTTTATCAACCGATAACCAGGTTATCGTGTTTCCGACTAAACCATTTGAATTATCTAATTGATAATTTATTTTTAATTTTTTATCCTGATAGGTTGAAATATATAGTATTCCTGTTATGGAGCCAAAAATAATATGCCCCTGCTTGTCAAAACAAATATCCACCAGATCGTGACTAATCGAATCATTATCGGTATCCAAATGGACAAAATTATTACCATCTTTAATCCATAAACCACTTACCCATGAGGCGATCCACACCTGATTACCATTTTTAACAATTCGGCTTACATCTGCAATATCTGTATTTTCGTTGTTTGTATGTCGAAGAGGATTTTCCTTGACAGATCGACATTGAGAGAAATTTGTGAAAACAGATAATGATCCCCATCCGCCCTGAATCAAAGTGTCATTGCCTACAAAAGCAAAATCTTTAGTAATCTGACCACCTAAATATGCTAATTTATCGGCAGAAGTGTTGTACAAAAATGTTCCGTAATTAGTAACTATCATTCGATAATTTTCTTGATAGACTCCAACGCTATTAAATTGAAGAATAAGATTCAGTAAATTTTTACTCTTAGGTTTTGGGCTTCCCGTTGTATGATTTCTATTTTGTTGGCTACTGGCCTCATTAATCAACGACATAAAACGTTCATTATCCATAATTTCAAACGAATCGTCTGCCTTTTTTCTGATGAGGTTCTTTTTATCACTAATCCACAACTCATTTGCGTCATTCATAAAAATACTGTTAATATTCAATTTTTCGACGCCAAAAAAACCCGGATTATAGTCATTAAATATAATAGGCGGAACCATATACAAACCTTCATTTAATGTACACACCCAAATGATATCTTGTTCATTATCAAGTGTTACATCCCAGATTTCGATATCTGTTATACCAATTTTTTTTGTATAATCGAACAAAGTCGAACCATCATATTTATATACCCCTCCTTTTGGTATGATATTTTCGAAAGACCAAGCAGCCATCCAGATATTTCCATTTTTATCTTCATCTATACCAAATACCTGACCTATATTATCGAAATGAATGACGGTATCGGTTTTGAAAATATGGATACCTTTATCTTCAGACCAAATGGTATCACCTTTGGAGGAGATAAAACATCCAAAACTCTCCGCCTTACTACACTTCCCTTTTTTATCTCCATAGGAAAAAAACTTTTTGTCAGGGAGATAGTAAACAGGACTTGCATCTATATAAGTTGAGAAAAGTATCGCATCACCCGACTCGGCAATCCCAGTAATCACCGCACCTGCCTCCTTAAAAAAACTTTTAGAAGTCAGTTCAACAGTATCGCCTTTGATTATACTAATCCCCTTGCTTGAACCTGTTACCAAGCAGTGATACTTTTCGGAATAGTGCATCACACGAATCCAATTATTATCAAGTCCTTGTTTTTCAGTTATTTTCGATAACTTTTTGCCATCAAATTTCATAACACCATCACCAAAACAACCAAACCACATATTTCCGAATTCATCTTCAGTGATTGACCAAACCTTGGAGGCTGTAAATCCTTCAGAACGATTAAAAACCCGAAATTTTTCACCATCGAAAGTACACAATCCTCCATCGGTGCCAATCCAAACCAAACCTTTTGAATCTTTAAAAACACAACGAACCGCCATGGAAGGCAAACCGTCTTTCATGGTATAATTACGCGTAACAAACTGCTGAGCTGAAAGTTGCAATCCAAAAAAGCATTGAATTACGATAATAAAAATAACATTGCGTAATACACGGCCAGTGAAATTCATTATCAAAGTTGATACAAGGCAACGATTATTTCGGATCTTTTTCAAAAGAATTAATTCAGATTTAATGAGTGTGAAACTATTCATTCCATTAAAGCCACCGATTAGCTTCGACGCGAAAGGTTCACAGATGATTATATTTTACTATTCCCATTAGTAAGTACTGTAACAAACTTCTGGTGACGTCGTGAAGCAACATCCAACATAACCCCATTCTCAAGTTCAACCCGATAACCATCGGTACGATTATACGACTTGATATAATTCATATTCACTAGATAAGATTTGTGGATGCGAAAAAATATTTCTTTTGGCAACGAATCCTCAACATAACTAATTGATTTTGAAACTAATATTGTCTTATCAGGAAAAATATACAGTTTGGTATAGTTTTGATCGGCTTCGCAATACATGATGGTACTTATTTTTTCGAGTTGAAAACCAGTAAAAGTTGGCAGCGCAATTTTTCCATACGGATCAGGCATTGGATTCATTGCCTGAAACAGTGATTCCACCTTTTGTTGAGAAACACCTTTTGAAACTTTCTTTTCATAAAGATTAATGGTCTCTTTCAGATCGATAAAATTCACTGGTTTTAATATATAATCGAGAGCCGATAGCTTTAAAGCTTCAATGGCAAAGCGGTTGTGTGCGGTGACAAAGATGACCGAAAAGAGAATTTCTTTAAAATAGGTAAAGAGTTTTAATCCATTTTCGTTAGGCATTTCAATATCAAGAAATACCAAATCAGGTTTGTGATAGGTTATCGCAAAAACACCTTCTTTTATGGATGGGACATCTGCAAGGACTTTAATTTTATCTTTAAAATAATGCTCAAGCATGATCAAAAGTGTTTCACGTGCCAACTGTTCGTCGTCGATAATAATGGCTGTTATCATAATTTACCTGTAATAACCCACAAATGTAAGAAAGCAATTAGCATATTCGACAAATGGATGTATAAGCGTCAGTTTTTCAATGCCAAACGTTCGAAACTGGCAAGTAAACGTAAAATGGGTTTGATAGGAATTGGGCAGAAAAAAAAACCACCAACAAATCATCAATATTGGTGGTAATTGCAAAAAGTGACCTCGTTGGGATTCGAACCCAAATCGTCAGAACCGGAATCTGAAATTCTATCCATTGAACTACGAAGCCGAAAATGGGATTGCAAAAGTAGGGATTTTAGCTTGAAAAGCGATGACTAATTCCATCGAAAACTGTAATACATCATCAAATGCACCTTTAAATAAAAACAAAAAGTCTGAAAACGATTAATTTTCAGACTCTTTTGTGGAACTGGAGGGAGTCGAACCCTCGTCCAAACAAGGAATAACCAAGCTTTCTACATACTTATTTTGTTATTGATTTTCATCCTTGGTAAGGGAACAAACACCCTAAGCCAAGGCTTATCTTCTGAATTTTGCCATGCAATCGAAGTGCTTGCAGAGCTATCCCAAAATTGATTAGCACCCCGTGATCAGGCCGGCATCGGGCGTTTCCACCTGCGGGATGTCTCGTCCCGTCACCTGGTGTCGGGATGAAGCTCAGTCTTACTGTGATTCAGACTATGCAGCGAGAGCAAAATTATTTTCGCCAATTGAAGTTTGCGATCAAGATTTACGAGCGTCACCGCAAGGCTCGGTATGCTTACAGAACCATTCATCTTGCTGTCAAAACCGGTCAGCCCCAGATAGTTTGTAATATTCCGCTGCAAAGGTATGTAAAAAAGTTGGAAGTCAGAAGTCGGAAGTTAGAAGTCGGCACTTCGACTACGCTCATAGACCGAAGAGAAGTTCGAATTACCACTCCGAACTTTAGCTCACTTTAGCTCACTTTCTTACTTCGGCCTCTTCGTCGGTCTCTGCCCTCTTGTTTTTGGCTTTTTGTATTTGGCTTTCAGCTTATCCTTCCGCCGAACAGTATAATTGCTTTTCTTGTTTTTCTCACTCTTTTCGTGATAAGCCGGCCCCGAAGCCTCAACCGTTGGTGCTATCACTGAAAGCTCTCTCATGAAAAATTTTGGTTGTTCATCTTCTGTTAACTCCTCCGAAATCACCAAATCATCAGGCAAGATTAACTCACTGATTTTAAAATTCATAAGTGATTCAATAGCAGCTAAAAATGACCAATCTTTTGGCAGAACGAAACTAATTGCTTCTCCCCTTTTGTCATAACGACCGGTACGGCCAATTCGGTGAATATAGGTCTCAGCTTCGTCGGGCAAATCGAAATTAAAAACATGCGAAACTTCTGAAATATCCAATCCACGTGCAATGATATCGGTGGCGATTAAGATGCGCATTTCTCCATTTTGAAAACTATCAACCGTCCTAAAACGTTGATTTTGTGACTTATTTGAGTGTATTACGGCAACCTCATCTGTAAATCTGAAGGCCATCTGCTCATAAAGTTCATCGGCCAGTTTACGTGAAGCTGTGAAAACCAACACTCTATTCATCTCCTCGTGCTGCCGAAGCATCAATTCAAGTAAATTTACTTTGGTGTTGAAATTTGGTACCTGATAAAGTACCTGACTGATATTTTCGAGTGGCGTACCAGTTGGCGCGGCTTCTATTTTGGCAGCATTGTAAAAATAAGTTCCCAAAATATTCTCAACATCTTCAGTCAATGTAGCTGAAAACATCAGATTCTGTCTTTTTTCAGGCAACAATTCGAGAATACTATTTAGTTGATACCGAAAACCAAGCGTCAACATTTCGTCCACTTCATCGATAATCAGATGTTTAATATATTTCGTGTTCAATGAACCTTTCAGTATTAAATCGAGCAAACGGCCTGGTGTTGCTACAAGAACATCCAATCCATTGCCAACCATTATAGCTTGTGTATTGATGTTTGCACCACCAAAAACACTGCCAACCAAAATATTCATGTACTTTCCGAGTTTTCTCACTTCTTCTGCAACCTGAACGACCAATTCGCGTGTTGGTACTACGATAAGTATTTGAGGATGTCCATGTTTAGCAAATTTCCATTGACGTAAACAAGGCAGAATATAAGCAATCGTTTTACCGGTACCCGTTTGTGCAATACCTAAAACATCTTTACCCGACATGATAACTGAAAATACTTTCTCCTGAATACTTGTCGGATTTACAACTCCTAAATCGTCTAAAGCGTTCAGTAAAGGGTTATTCAAATTTAATTCACGAAATGTTATCATATGCGCTTATTTTTCCACAAAGATAGGCTTTTAGCGGGAAGTCGGAAAATGGAAGCCGAAGTAAGAAACACGATGTGAATTTGTTGAGTTATCAACTAATTATAGCCAAGATAAGGCTTTAGATGCATAATAGAAGTCGAATCTTTGCCATTCAAGCTAACAACTTCATTCCACGAACCGACAAAACCCTGTCGTTCGCGTTTATTGACGAGACTTTTTACCAGATTATAATTCATATAGGGATGTCGGATTAACTCCTTGAAGGTTCTTCTGTTTATCGCCAATAATTGTATTTTACTTGAGTCGATAGTGAATTGATTGACAATCTGATTATAGCGAATGGAGTCCATGCCATATACTTCACGAAGTTGCTCTTTGTGCAAAAATCCACCCAATGATCTACGGTATTGAAGGATTCTATGTGCAAACCAAGGCCCAACATGCTGCATTTCAATTAACTGCAACGAGTCGATTGAATTTAATTCGAAAACAAGCTGTGTATATCGCTTTTCTTTGTCAGCATTTGAAGTATCCCGGTTAGCATAATTTCTCTTCTCTGCATATTGTGTTTTTTCTGGAATCTCGATAAATGGTTCCAGGATTTTATATTCAGCTAATGAAATGCTGTAAATTTTCTGAAGGTCACTTTTTCTTGAAAACTTACCACCCTTCTTTTCGAAATTCAGGATATTTTGTATTTGCTTGTCGTTTAACCCGATTCTCCTCCAATCGTCAGCAGGCAATTTATTCGGATTGAATGGAAATGGAGTTAATTTTGCAGCTAAAGCAGCTTTTTCGGGATTTGAAATATCAAATTTTTCCTCATACGTATTGAACTTTTCTTTTATAATCGATGATCGGTTTGCAGAAATGGAATCGAGATTATGAAAAGGAAAATTTTTATCAGAAATAATAATTCCAGGAAAAATATTGATAACCAATAATATAAACATAATCATCATCAGGAAAATGATGGCGTATTGTTCACGTCTCGAAAAATTCATTCTCTGTTTGAAGGCTTGCATCTTTGATAGCTTTTCAAATATAAGATACTGAATGTCTATTTATTCACTTCAAAATAACTTGTAATATTGGTCAATACAATCACTAAAAATAATTGCAATTATTCATAACGTAGCGATTCAATCGGATCGAGTCTGGCTGCTTTATTTGCCGGTATAATGCCTGAAGCCAAAGCAACCAAAAAACACAAAACAACAGCCATCACGATCCATGGCCAGGGAATTATAAAAGCACTCCCGATGGCAAAAGACAGAATATTTCCAACCCCAATTCCGGCAATAATCCCAAAAACACCGCCAACTTGCGCAATCACAATGGCTTCAACCAGAAACTGGTTTCTGATCGTTCGGCGAGTTGCACCCATCGCTTTCCGAATGCCAATCTCACGTGTTCGTTCTGTTACCGAAACCAACATGATATTCATCAATCCTATAGCGGCGCCCATCAAGGTAATTAAGCCTATGAAAGTGGCTCCTAATCGAATCTGTCCGGTTAAACCTAACAACATATTGGCAATATTATCGCTTTTGGCAATACTAAATGTTGGTTCTTTCCCTAATTTATCACCTCTGATAACACGAAAAACGCCTGTCGCTTCTCCAATAGCAGCATCCATTTCGCTGGCATCTTTTGTTCGCACGCTGATCGTATAATTCATATTTGGACGCGCGAAATATTGCCTGACATTATTGAGCGGAACCAGACAATCGCGATCACCACTAAATCCCATGCTTGAACCTTTTTCTTTAGTTACACCGATGATACGATACTTCCCGGGACCTACTGAAATTATTTTGCCTATTGGATCCTGATTTGCTTTGAATAACGATTTTACAATTTCTCCACCAACAACTGTAACATGCGCCCCGTTCTGAACTTCTGTTGCCGTTAGATTGCGCCCAAATTCAATTTCATAACCGGAGTTATAGAGATAATTTTCGTCTATCCCAACGATTTGAATATTGGGATTGGTTTTCTCCAAGTCATATTTTAGTGTCGCAATCCCCGTGCCTCTTGTCGAAATGCTTGTAGAAGCCGGATAATGGTAGAGTTCTTTAAAATCCATGGCTTCGCGGTAGCTGATACTTTTATATGATTTTGCATCGGTATGACGACCACCCATATGCACCACCATTTCCCGATTCCGGATGTTAAAAGTATTGGAGCCCATCATCGAAAAATTTTGGGTAAGATAGTATTTCATTGAATCAATGGCAGTTAGAATACCAACCAATGCCATAATTCCAAATCCGATGATGGCTACTGTGAGCACAGTCCGCAAAGCATGACTACGAATTGACTCGATAGAGATGCGGATATTTTCGTAGGTCTGCTTTGAGATTAACATCATTTATTCGCCTTTTTTACCAAATGCAAGGTCACCGGCATCGCCTAATCCCGGAACGATATATGCCTGGGCGGTCAATTCATCATCGATTCCACCAACCCAAATGGTAACATTTTTCCCTGAGAAATTACGTTTTACGTATTCGAGTCCCTCAGCGCTTGCCAAGGCCGAAACGATGTGAATATGTTTTGGCTTACCCAATAAGATAATTTCTTTCAATGTTTTAACTATAGAAGAACCCGTAGCAAGCGCCGGATCAGTCAAAATCAGAACTTTATCTTTTATAGCCGGGCTGGAGATATATTCGACCCGAATTTCAAAGGCTTCGTTTTTATCATATTTGCGATAAGCAGTGATGAATGCGTTGTCGGCTTTATCGAAATAATTCAATAAACCTTGATGTAAAGGCAATCCAGCACGCAAAATAGTTGCTAAAACCGGTTGTTCAACAATGGTTTTTACAATTGCGACTCCAAGCTGAGTAGAAACTTCTACATCTTGATAATCAAGTGTTTTACTGATTTCATACGCAAATATTTCACCAATTCGTTCGAGATTGCGTCGAAACCTCATTCGATCATTTTGAATTTCGACACTCCTTATCTCTGCTATAAACTGATTGAAAACAGAATTTGATTCACCAAGGTTATGTACCATTTGATAGTTTTTTGTTGATTACAAAAGTAGGGATTCTGTTGTATGAATAACATAGAAATTCAAAAATAAAGAATCAATGTCGTTTAGTTAGATTTTGAATCTGAAATGTTTTTACCGCAAAGTTAGCTAAGGAGACGCAGAGATTCGCAGAGTTCATGTTCGGCGACTTTCTTTGCGAAACCCTGTCTGCCGGCCAGGCAGGTCTGCATAAAACTTTGCGTCTCCCAGTCTGCGCCAGGCAGGTCTGCGGTTAATTTTTGTGACATTTATTGTTAATTAAACGACATTATTGGATAATGATTGGTCTATTTGGCTGTTTCAAAAAAAAAGATCTGAAAAAGAGAAACTCAGAACCCTGTTTCTCTTTTTTTAATCAATTTCATCGCAACTTTTAAAAGTAAGGGAAGCCTGTTGATAGTGATACCGGGATAATCGGTTTGTTTACTTCCAAAACCTTTGTAAAAACGTGCAAGTCCCTCATTATCCGAACCTTCAAAATCGAGAATAAACTGACTCGGTGAAGATTCTTTGATCACAAAATCAATTAAAAAAGTGAGCGCATGATTTTCTTTGGCTATTTTATCGGCTCCTGAAAACAAAAAAACGAGTTTCTTGTGACTCTGCATAAAGATTGCGCCGGCACATAATTTATCATCAGCCGTAAAAACCCCGTAAACCGAGGCTTGTCCGCGATAAACCGCAGCATAAACCAAGGTTATCAAACGTGCATATTCCCGATCGTTCCAATGACTGATTGTACGACCTCTATTTTGTCGGAAAATGGCAACAATATCTTCGCCACGGAAATTCTTCTTAACAGTTAAACCTGCCTCAACTGCTTTTTTAAGATTTCGCTTGGTGTTGGTACCGTATTTCTTATAAATCTTTTCATAGGAATTGATCAGATCGAGTTCGTGATTGAGGTGAATTATCGTTTTAAATCCATTATTACCAGACTTATTATGTGAATTCAATCGTATATCAACAAACTGATATTGACTTGGGATGGCGGCTAAATACTGATCTACAATCGTAGGATTAAGAATCGATTTTGAATAAATTCCCAGTTGTTGTGCAAAAAAGGGTTGAAATAGATAGCCGATTCCAAATTTCCGGCTTCCTGTAAGTGGAAAAATTCTTTCATAATCATCTTCAATGAGCGCGTTCCAATTGGGATGAATGATATCGAGATACCACGACCAGCCATACAAATTACCGTTGAAAGCCTCTTTGATGCAGGCATCCCATTTCTGCTTGTCGATTTCGTTATGCTCGATGAATCTTATCATAAAATTAAGGAAGTGCTTCGATGATGATTTTTTTATAGACATCTACCCATCCTTGCCAACGTTTCTGATCGCTCAAAGTTTCGTTGTGCCAGAGTGAAATAAAGGTTCCTTCAACAGCTTTCACTTCACGAATTAGATTTTTTGTAAGCTCGAACGACTCCTCACCTTCAAGATTCAGATAATCGCGCAATGAGCCATCCATCACCGCAAACGGATGTACACGTAAAGCTGTTGGCCCATCGTGATCCAGATCATAGAAGTTAAAACTGTCGGCAATTCCCGCTCTGAAACCGGGTTGAGATGCAAATCCCATGGTGTAATCGTCCGAAATATCGAGGTCGATGAGATTGTGATACGTCATCGGGAGATTCATGCGTAAAAAATGCTGCCTGCTTTTGGTAATTTCACGGTTCAAGACTTTTGAGAGATTCAGTATTTCAGACTTCAACTTGTTTTTGTTGTCGAATGAATTATAGGATGGATGAATTCCTACATCGGCATAATCGCCTAATCGCTTTATAAGCTCCTGAAATTCAAGATTATTGATGGGGATATTTTTATCATAGACATCGTAATCGGCAAACAGAATGAAATAGACCGGCCTGAGCTGATACGTTTTCTGCAAGTCTAACTGGAGATCGAAGGTATCGAAAGGATCATTGGTCTTTTTCTTTAAAACACTGTATCTCAACTTGAGTTCGTCAAAATTCCGATTCAATAAATTATTCACAAATGAACCCGACGTTCTGATCAAACCCTTGTTTCTGTATGCCCATGCTGCATCTATATCATAAGTTGGAATGAAATTATATTTGCGTTCGGGAAGTTTCAGTCCATAAAAATGTTCTTTCATACGTGTCGCTAACAAACGACACCAGATATTCACGAGTGGCTTTTGTAAAAGTCCAAGGCCAAACAACACACTCGATGAAGCTTTATATCGCCCGTGCTGATCTTTCACAAAAGGAAGATATTCTTCATATCGGCTAACAAGGTAAAAGACTGAAGCAAAAACATCAAAAGGCAGAGCAGAATCCTTTTGAAATACCGGATAAAAAGCAGTTGTCCCTTCATAAGGAAATGGTTTCAGATCCTGACTAAAAATATCCCTTTCAAAAAGTAACATTGAAGCATTTATAAAGAATTCATCCTGAAGTTTATGGTCTCCATAACTCAGTTTCAAACCCTTAAATACAAGGAAATCGGCTTCAACAGTCGTTAGTTCAACTTCGAATCCCAATTGTTCATGTAACACCAAATCAATTACATAACGCAGACGTTGTGTAATTTTTGGGACGAAAACCAAAAGCTTGTTCATGTGTCCAAAATTAGCCAAATATTTGCAGTCTGACAAGAAGTGCTTAAAAATAGCGGTGTGTAAGTCAATAAAGCAGCTTCAGCCTACGAAAATACTCATAAGTATTTATACGAAGCCATGCTCCGACAAGCTAAATTTCCTATTTTTGAAGCCTAATATAAGTTTGATTTCATGGAGAATTTTGTTGTTTCGGCACGCAAATACAGGCCCATCAGTTTTGAAACCGTGGTTGGACAATCGGCCATCACCACCACCTTAAAAAACGCCATTAAAAATAACATTCTGGCGCAGGCGTTTTTGTTCTGTGGCCCACGTGGGGTGGGCAAAACAACCTGCGCACGTATCATGGCGAAATCGATCAATTGTCTCAATCCCGGACCCGATGCAGAAGCCTGCGACAAATGCGAATCGTGCACTTCTTTCAATCATTCGGCCTCATTTAACATCCACGAACTTGATGCGGCATCGAATAACTCGGTTGAAGACATCAGAAATCTGGTCGATCAGGTGCGCATTCCGCCACAAATAGGTAAATACAAAATTTATATCATCGATGAGGTTCACATGCTTTCGTCGGCTGCTTTCAATGCCTTTTTAAAAACACTGGAAGAACCACCGGCTTATGCCAAATTTATTTTGGCAACGACCGAAAAACATAAGATCCTGCCAACTATTCTTTCAAGATGCCAAATATTTGATTTTAAACGAATTACAATAGATGACATTACGCGTCACCTTCATTTTGTGGCTAACAAGGAAAATGTAACAACCGAAGAAGAAGCTTTGAATATCATCGCTCAAAAATCGGATGGTGCCTTGCGCGATGCGCTTTCGCTTTTCGATCAGATGGTTAGTTTTTCGGGCAACAGTATCACCTATAAAAACGTAATCGAAAACCTCAATGTGCTCGATTATGATTATTATTTCAAAATCACAGACTCTTTGTTACAATCGGACAGCACAAATACTTTATTGATTCTGAATGAAATTATCGATAATGGTTTTGATGGTCAGCATTTTATCATCGGATTAGGCAGTCATTTGCGTAATTTGCTGGTTAGCAAAGATATGAATACCCTGAAATTGATGGAAGTGAGCGAAAGTCTGAGAAGCAGATATGCCATTCAGGCTCAACTTTGCCCTGTTGATTTTTTACTTAAAGCTTTAGATATCAACAATCAGTGTGATCTGAATTACCGAAACAGCAACAACAAACGCTTACATCTGGAGATAAGCCTGCTGCAAATTTGTGGATTAAGTAATTCAACCAATTCACATTCTGCTCAGTCCGCGCCACAAGTTCAGGCAAAACCAAGTACAGCACAACCCACGGCACAACCCACAGTACAAAGCCAACATCACGAACCGGCCAAACCTGTTCAGGCAACACCTATTTCATCACCGGCACAAACCTATCCGTCAAACATTGGAGCACCAAAAGTTGCTGAGCAAACTGTCGCCCGGCCAGCGCAAAACACTTCCACAACCGGCACAAGAACCATTTCAATCAACGATTTTGGCAAGAATATAGAAAAACCTCAGCTGGAAATTCAAGAGTCAAATACTCCTTTCACTATGGATCAGTTAAATGCTGCATGGAAAGAATTTATCAACCTGAACAAAGTAAATTCACCAAGTTTTACAAATGCCATTGCCCGCTATGAACCAACTGTGAATGAAGCTTTTGAAATCAATTTTCAAACCGACAACGCATTGATTATCACAGATAAGCAGAACATTAATCTGTTATTGGATTATTTGAAAACGAACCTTAAAAATACTTCCATAAAACTAATTCCAGCCCTGATTGACATTCCCAAAGAAGTAGAAGCATATACCGATAAGGAAAAATTTGAGAAACTTGCCAACTCCCGACCTATTTTGAGGTCAATAAAAGATCAGCTGGGACTTGAGAGCGATTTTTAAATAATTGACAATGGACAATTGACAATGGACAATTAACGAACTTTAGTTATTTAAAATCGTGGATTTTTTAGAATTTGAACGACATATTTATTGCTTATCATTACCTCCATCCGAATTATTACTAATTTTTTGACTTACTTATTTGATCAATAATTGCATTGGCTAATAATTTGTGTTACTTTTGGGTAACTAAAATCAATTAATCTATGAAAAAGTATTACTCTTTGGCATTACTAATGCTATTCTCCACAGTGTTGTTGCCAGCTCAAAACCTCAAAAAGGTTACTGGAAAAGCATCAATCCAAGCTATCAACAGCCAGCAAACTGTGGTTCAACCAAATTCTAAAAGTTTAACAAATATCAATGAGGATTTCGAGGGCTACACCGATTTTTCGATGACATTCGCTCCCTGGACAACCACCGATGTTGACCTCTCTGAAACGTATGGTATTCAAGATATTACGTTTCCGAATATGTATGCGCCGATGGCCTATTTGATATTTAATCCCACCACCTGCGTGCCGGCGATTACAAATCCTGCAATTCTGGCACATTCAGGCAATAAATTTGCAGGTTGTTTTGCATCTGTCACATTCCCAAATAACGATTGGCTTATTTCACCGGCAATCTCGCTGGGATCAAATTCATCCGTTTCATTTTGGGTGAAATCCTATTCCGATCAATACGGATTGGAAAGATATAAAGTTGGCGTTTCGACCACCAATACCGATCCGGCGAGCTTTACAATCATTTCCGGTTCAAATTATCTGGAAGCACCTGTGGCTGCATGGCAACAGAAAAATTTCGACCTGAATTCCTACAATGGGCAAACAGTTTATATCGCTATACAATGCGTTTCGAACGATGCTTTTTTATTCATGGTTGACGATTTTGTAGCTACGACAACGATTAGCCAGACAACGACTCTTGCCGGATTGGTCACTGATGCTATCTCAGGCGCTCCTGTTTCTGGTGCATTGGTTTCAGTTGCAGGATTGACAGATGTTACTGATGCGAGCGGAAATTATAGCATCGAAAATATTACTGCCGGTGTTTTGAATGCTGCTTTCAGTTCAAATATTACCACAGGCGAAGCGCCTTTGGCTGTGAGTTTTTACGATCAATCGACTGAAGGTTCGAATACCGTAAGCTGTTCAAAGACAGGCTATGAAACGTATGTAAATAACCAGGTTGTTATACCTCCAGGAGAAACTTTTACATTAAATATTTCATTGTCTCCCACACTTACGGATGCTGCCATGCGATTCGTCTTAAATTGGGGTGAATTGCCTCCTGATTTGGATTCACATCTTGACACACCTTCCATTGAAGGAACGGTTTATCATGTGTTTTATGAGAATCAGGGAAATGCGACAGCCGCACCTTATGCCGCACTCGATCATGATGTTACCAATGGTTTCGGTCCGGAAACAATGACAATTTACCAAATGTTTGATGGAACCTATAAATTTTATATTTACGATTATACTGGTGGGACTAATCCAATAACAGCCTCTCAGGCGGTTGTGCAGATATACAACCAAAATGGCTTGATGCAAACTATTCAGGTTCCAACCTCCGGAACCGGAAGGTATTGGTATGTATGCGATGTTAATGGAGCGACAGGTCAATTGACCATTCACAATAATATTCAGGAACTATCGCCAGGAATTGGGAAAAATGA
>CANNKD010000047.1 GCA_947505205.1 Bacteroidota bacterium
ATTTCGATAATGCGATCATTAACTATCAGTATGTGATTCAGTTAGAAGAAAATTCGACTTCTTATTTTGTGGCAAATGCAAGCTTGAAATCAGGAGAAATATATGAAATAACCGGAAACACAGAAAAAGCTCTCGAATGTTATCAAAGTTGTTTAAAACTTCAACCGGACGAATACAAATCTGGAGTACATCTGAAAGCCAAAGCCGGTGTAAACAGATTGACTGAAAATTTAAAGTGAAATCCTAATTTTACAATCCAAAATTTATTCATCAATATTGTTGAAGTTGGGCTGATTTCTGATTTTATCACTCTCATTTCATCTATTGAAACCATCAGAAATTCATAGTCTTTATAAATAAGGATTATATAGTATTGATTGTTAAATATATATAAAAACCTTGTTCAAAAATAATCGGTTCGTCTGAAAAAGTAAAAGAATAATTTATCTAAATTTACACAGTTTTACATGCAGCATGAAAGGGTTAGAAGTGCTAAAAACTGAAGAAAAAGGAATAAATTGAACTCATTTTATTAATATTAACAAAAGTATGGTATCAGAATTTGGAATAGTACTACTCTTTTTCATACTTGGATTTGTATTTGTTGCAATCGGACTTTCCGTCGCGGCACTGATTCGTCCAAGTCACCCAAATGCCATTAAAAATTCTACTTATGAATGCGGTGAGATGCCTATTGGTGACACTTGGGTAAGGTTTAATGTTCGTTTCTATGTTATTGCACTGGTCTTTTTATTGTTCGATGTGGAAGTCGTGTTTTTATTGCCTTGGGCTGTAGTATTCAAGCAGTTAGGTTGGTTTGCATTCATCGAAATGATCATATTTGTGGTAATATTAATGGCTGGTTTTGCCTACGTTTGGAAAAAAGGTGATTTAGAATGGGACAGACCAAAACCATATATTCCTAAACTTGAAGATTTGGTTATCGGAAAGAAAAAATAACAATTATAGCAGAAATTTATGGGTTTATTAAATAAATTGGATGACCCCTATGAAGGTGGAGGAATAGTTTTAGGGAAGATTGAGGATTTGTTAAATTGGGGTCGAAGCAAATCCGATTGGTATTTGCATTTTGGTCTGGCATGTTGCGCCATCGAGTTTATGGCAATGAACGCATCGCATTTCGATTTTATGCGATTCGGAACTATACCGAGAGCCAGCCCCCGTCAGGCAGATTTTATCATGGTTACAGGAACGGTAACTTTCAAAATGGCCGATCGAATTAAAATATTATACGAACAAATGTCTGAGCCTAAATATGTTATATCTGTTGGTTCTTGTTCAAATTGTGGCGGTCCTTATTGGGAGCATGGTTACCATGTTTTAAAAGGTGTCGATCGTATTATTCCGGTAGATGTTTATATTCCGGGCTGTCCGCCACGTCCGGAAGCATTTCAGGAAGGAATGATGTTGTTGCAGGAAAAAATCAGTCACCAGGCAATTTTCAATAAAAGGAAAAAGCTTGAGGCCGAATTGGAAAAATAATTTTGTTTCAAAAGGAAAATATATAATGTTAGCAAACGAAATATTTGAACAACTAAAAGCTGAATTTGGTGAGGCCGTTATTGAATATAATGACAAGCAACCGGCAGATTCTTATGTAGTTGTCAGCGCCAATGGTTTATTTGAAATCTGTCATCGATTGAGAGATAAAGATGATTTTCTTTTCGATTATCTTATGAGTCTGAGCGGGATGGATTTGGGTGAGAACGTGGGTGTTGTTTATCATTTGTATTCAATGAAACATAAACACAAACTCGTACTAAAAGTAGCAGTTCCTAAATCCGATCCAAAAGTACCAACAGTTGAAACCATCTGGAGAACAGCTGATTGGCACGAAAGAGAAGCGTTCGATTTGATTGGGGTTCATTTTGAAGGTCATCATAATCTCATTCGTATTTTGTGCCCTTACGATTGGGAAGGGCATCCATTGTGCAAAGATTATGAAACGCCGGAGTTCTATCATGGTATGAAAGTATCTTATTAATAGTAAGTTATGAGTGAAAAAAAAAGATTAGATCTCGAATACAGCCAACTTGAATCCGACCGAATGAGGATAAATGTTGGTCCTCAACATCCATCCACACACGGGGTATTGCGACTTGAAGTTGAAATTGAAGGTGAAATTGTCACCGAAGTTGTGCCACATTTGGGTTATTTGCACAGAAGTTTCGAAAAACACTGTGAGAAAATGACTTATCCACAGATAATTCCTTACATCGACCGGATAGATTATATTGCAGCGATGAACAACGAGTGGCCTTATGTTATGGCAATGGAAAAGTTGATGGGAATTCAAATTCCTGAAAAGGTGGAGTTTATCCGCGTTATCATGGCCGAATTAAACCGTATTGCCAATCATCAGATTGCTGTGGCAACATTTGGACTGGATGCCGGTGCTTTTACACCTTTCCTGTTCTTTTTCAGAGATCGTGAATATATCATCTGGATTTTGGAAAAAATGTCAGGTGCTAGGTTATTGTATAATTATTTCAGAATCGGCGGCTTGGCAGGCGATGTGTATCCCGGATTTAAAGAAGATTGTTTGAATATTGTAAAACAGGTTCGCAAAACCAATGCGGAAGTGATGGACTTGTTGATTTACAATAGGATATTTATTCAACGAACAGCGAATGTGGGTATTTTACCTGCCGATGTTGCGATCAATTATGCTTGCAGCGGTCCGGTTTTACGTGGTTCTGGAGTAAAATATGACTTAAGAAAAGACGAAACCTATTCAATTTACAATCGTTTCGATTTTGATATTCCTGTTGGAACAGGAGAAGTGGGAACATTGGGAGATTGTTGGGATAGAAATATGGTTAGGGTGAATGAAATGGAACAATCTTGCCGTATCATTGAACAGGCAATCGCTCAAATGCCAGACGAAGGTGACGTGCAATCAGCCATACCAAAAAGAATTAAACCTCCTGTAGGTGAAGTATATATGCGTGCCGAAAATCCAAAGGGTGACTTAGGATTTTATATCGTAAGCAATGGCACCGACAAGCCTGAACGCGTGAAGGCAAGAGGCACAAGTTTTGTGAATTTGTCGGTAATACCCGAAATATCAAAGGGTTATATGTTTGCCGATTTAATTCTGATTTTGGGTAGCATTGATATTGTACTTGGAGAGGTAGATAGATAATTAATTTGAAATAATTTTTCGTTATAAAATGGAGAATGTAAACTTTATATACGACCTGCTGGGAAAAAATTTCATCGCTATTATTCTGGTGATTTCACTGCCATTGATGTTCGTTTTGGTGTATGCCCTTGCAGCAATTCTTGCAGAATTGAAAGTTTCTGCATGGATTCAGGAGCGATTAGGACCCATGAGAACAGGTCCATGGGGAATTTTGCAGCCAATTGCTGAGGTGGTTAAACTCATTCAGAAAGAGGATATTACACCCGATAAAGCGAATAAACCATTGTATAATCTGGCTCCTTTTATCATTTTTACGGGTGCTTATGCGGCCTTTGCAGTCATTCCTTTCAGCGAATATTTTGTTCCTGCCGGGATTAATTTAGGATTGTTTTATGTGTTTGCAGTTGGTTCCATCAGTGCAATCGGTCTGGTAATGGGCGGATGGGCATCAAACAACAAATATTCATTGATGGGAGCCATGCGATCCGTAGCTCAGTTGATTAGCTATGAAATTCCGGCGGCAATGGCAATATTATCCATTGTTGTTTTAGCGTCAACCATGAATATGCAGGAAATCAATAAATTGCAATCAGGCTGGTTTTGGAACTGGTTCATTTTTGGAGGACCTGGAAGCATCACGAAAATTTGGGTTATTCCTTTCACCATTGGGTTATCGCTCATTTATTTTATCTCATCTTTGGCCGAAACAAACCGCGTTCCGTTTGATATTCCGGAAGGAGAATCGGAGTTGGTAGCCGGATTTCATACAGAATATAGTGGAATGAAATTCGCGATGTTTTTCTTTGCAGAATATGCCAATATGTTTATCGTTGCAGCCATCCTGGCTACAATCTTTCTTGGTGGCTGGAATTCTCCCTTTGATACCTTTATGCAAGGTCCTATCTGGGGCGCATTTTGGTTTATTTCTAAAGCATTCAGTGTTGTTTTCGTGCAGATTTGGTTGCGTTGGACCTTACCACGCTTCAGGGTTGATCAGTTGATGTATGTTGGCTGGAAAGTGTTATTGCCAATATCGTTTGTATGTTTTCTGGCAGTCAGTTTATTCGTTATGTTAAAATAGGAATTAAAGATATGGTTCAATATTTTAAAAATATTTGGTCAGGACTTTCGAGCACGGCAATCGGTATGAATATTACCGCTAAGCATCTTTTTGTAAAAAAAGTCACGATTCAGTATCCTGATCAGAAATTTACTATGCCACCAAAGGCTCGTAACCGTCTTGCGCTTGATATGGTGAAATGCACTGGTTGCACAGCTTGCGCCAAGGCTTGTCCTGTAAATTGTATCGATATTGAAACAATAAGGGTGATGGCCGATGACCCGCATCAAGAGCTTTTACACACCGGAAAAGAACGAAAGCTTTGGCTTGGAAGATTTGACATCGACTTTGCAAAATGTTGCTATTGCAGCTTATGTGTTGTAGCTTGTCCATCAGATGCTATCAATCATTCTGCGGAATATGAATATTCAGTGTATAAAAGAGAGGATTTACTTTATAAGTTTCAAACATTGACTGATGAGCAGGTGAAAGACAAGCAAGCAAGATTAGCTGAGTTTATGGCCATCGAAAAGGTGTGTCATCCCGATGACGCTCCTGCAAAGCCTGTTGCAAAGAAGAATATTGATGAAAAAACTGAATAGCAAGACGTTATAAATTGAATAATCAAGAAATTGACTGTAAATAAATAAAAATATGGATTTAGTAACAATAGCCTTCTATTTCTTTGGTGCCTTGACTATTATTTTCGGTGCGGTTGTCGTTTTCTCAAAAAATATCATGTATTCTGCATTTTCATTGCTTTTTACTTTTTTTGGAATCGCAGGTTTATATGTATTGTTAAATGCTGATTTTCTGGCTATTACGCAGATAATGATTTATATCGGAGGTATTTTGGTTCTGATAATATTTGGTGTGATGCTTACAACACGCATCACCGGAGTGGATGTGAAATCAGGAACCATGGGCAAATTTCAACTTGCGACAACAGGAATCTTAACCACTGTAATCGCTATAACATTGTTGATCGTATTCAGTTCAACGAAATGGTATCTCAAAGAAGTTCCGGCCGTTGAGTCAACCGTAAATGATATCGGAAACAAATTACTGACGAATTACCTGCTTGCTTTTGAAGCGGCTTCAATGCTATTGTTAATCGCCATCGTAGGCGCAGCGTTTATCGCCAGAAAAAAATAATTGAAAAAGGAAAGAAAATGGAAATAGGTTTAACTCATTACTTATTCATAAGCGCAATCTTATTTTCGCTTGGTTTGTACGGCATCATCACACGCAAACATGCTATTATGGTGCTTATGGGTCTCGAATTGGTGCTTAATGCGGCAAATATTAATTTCATTGCTTTTGCGCGGTTTGGCGGGATGAATATAGAAGGTCATATCGCTGCAATTTTTGTGATTATTCTTGCTGCTGCTGAAGCCGCTGTTGCATTGGCAATTGTTTTGAATATTTATCAGAATTTCAGGCATGTCAATATTGATGAAGTTGATAATTTGAAAGGTTAAAAAATTTTATAATTAGTTAGAATAAGAGATTATGACACAAGACGTAATGCTTTTGAGCATAATATTACTTCTGGTTCCAATGCTGAGTTTTCTCATTAATATATTTTTTGGGGATAAATTAGGCCGGTTGAGTGGAATTGTGGGTACAACAATCCTGGGCATTGATTTGGGACTGGCAATTGTTGTTGCATTCACCAAATTGGTTTCTCATGCCGATTTGTTTATCATTCAAAACAAAATTGAGTGGTTTAATATTGGTTCAATTAAAATTGTTGTTGGATTTGGTGTTGACAATATAGCCGCCATCATGCTGGTTGTAGTGACACTCATCAGTTTCTTAGTGCATTTATTCTCAACGGTTTATATGGAAGGTGATCGTCGCTTTCCGAAGTTTTTTGCCTATTTAGGTTTGTTCACTTTTTCCATGTTGGGTATTGTTTTAGCAAACAATTTCCTCATTATGTACATTTTTTGGGAGTTGGTAGGGATTAGTTCCTATTTGTTGATCGGATTCTGGTACGAGAAAAAATCGGCTTCTGATGCCAGCAAAAAGGCATTTATTACCAATCGTATCGGCGATCTTGGCTTCTTTATCGGAATCATGATTCTTTTCATGACGTATGGCTCTTTCATGTTTGAGGATGTTTTTGCGGGTATTTCATCTGGTTTGATGCCATTCAATAGTTCAACGATGTTAACATTGGCTGGAATCGGAATCTTTATGGGAGCCATGGGAAAATCAGCCCAATGGCCTTTACATGTTTGGTTACCCGATGCCATGGAAGGTCCAACACCGGTTTCTGCTTTGATTCATGCAGCAACGATGGTTGCGGCTGGTGTTTATTTGGTTGCCAAGGTATTTGCCATGTTTACGGCCGACGCTTTGACTTTTATTGCGATTATTGGAACTATTACCGCATTCATTCCGGCTACTATCGCACTTACACAAACCGATTTCAAGAAAGTATTAGCTTACTCCACGGTTAGTCAATTAGGATTTATGATCATGTCGATGGGTGTTGGTGGTTATACCAACGGTTTTTTTCATCTGGTAACACACGCCTGGTTTAAAGCCGGATTATTTCTCGCATCAGGTTCTGTGATCCATGCCATGCACCACGCCATGCATCATATGAAAGATCATCATTCTGATCCTCAAGATATTAATAATATGGGTGGTTTGAAACATACCATGCCATGGACTTATCGCACTTTTTTGGTTGTTACGTTGGCCTTGTCAGGAATTCCGCTAACCTCCGGGTTTTTGAGTAAAGACGGAATTTTAGCGGGAACCTTAGCCTATGCAAATCTTACAGGTGGTTGGCATTGGATAATCCCAATTATGGGCTTCGCGTCTGCAGGGATGACAGCTTTTTATATGTTCAGGTTAACCATCGTTGCTTTTCATGGCGAGCCCAAGACAGAAATTGCAAAACACACACACGAAAATAAAGCGCAGATTGTTTTGCCATTGGTGATACTCACTGTCCTGTCATTTTGGTTTTTCTATTCACCAAATCCGATTGATGCAAGCAAAGGATGGTTTCATGCATCGGTCACGCAGCCACAAACAGCCGTTCCAGCTGCTTATCAATGGGATTTCCTGATTTCAGAGAAAGCAGCACCTGCAGCTTCACAACATTTGAGTGAATCATCTCATGGAGAAACAGGTCAGATCGCCGAGGCGGGATCACATTCCACAGGTCATTATTTGAATAAGTTGCAGGAAGAAACCCATCATTTCCATCTATTAGCAATGATTTTATCGTTGTTGATCGCCGGAACAGGAATTGCCTTTGCCTTTGCTATTTATCAATTCAAAGTGATCAGCGCTGATAATCTGGAGGCAAGATTTAAAGCCTTGCATAATTTCTCGCTCCAGAAATGGTTCTTTGATGAATTGTATAAGGCAACAGTTATAGCCGGGATATTGGGTATTTCTAAAGCTTTATCGTGGTTCGATACGTATGTTGTGGATGGTATTGTGAATGCAAGTGCTTATTTAACAAGAGGATATGGTAAATTTGTTGGTCTTTTTGATAATATTGTTATTGATGGGGCTGTGAATTTAACAGCAAATACCACCGGTTACTTAGGAAGTAAAATCAGAAAAATTCAAACAGGTCAGGTTCAATCCTATGTTGTATTCGTCCTTTTGGGACTCTTGATAATTTTATATTTTTTCATTTAATTTTCGGAAACAGATAAATTTAAAATAAATAATATGTTAGGGACAATTAACTTTCCAATATTAACTTGGATAACTTTTCTGCCAATTCTCGGTATCCTGATCGTTCTTCTGGTGCCCAATGGTAAAGATGAAAAAGGGCAAGAGCTGTCAAAGAATATAATCAGATGGGTTAGTCTGGGGATCACCTTTTTGCAGCTTGTACTTGCTTTCGTGATTTATTTCAATTTCAATCCTGCATTAACTGGCGTCAACGACATAAAAACGTTTCAGTTTGTTGAAAAATTGAGTTGGATTAATGCGCATTTACCGATGGTGGGAGATATAAAGATTGAGTATTTCCTTGGTCTGGACGGGTTGAGCGTTCCGATGATTCTTTTAACAGCAATTATTTGTTTTATTGCCGTTTTCCCATCATTTGGCATCAATAAAGCTGTGAAAGGCTATTTTGCGATGTATTTATTGCTCGATCTGGGCATGATGGGTGTTTTCTGTGCATTGGATTTCTTCTTATTCTATTTATTCTGGGAATTGATGTTATTGCCAATGTATTTCCTCATCGGTATTTGGGGCGGTCCACGCAAGGAATATGCAGCCATCAAGTTCTTTATTTATACTTTGGTCGGCTCAGTATTTATGTTATTGGTAATGATTGGTTTATATCATAGTACAGGTTCTTTCAACATTATTGAGATGATGAATGGACACAATTTCAGACCTGATTCAATTTTTGGAGGACTAAATACAACCATACGATATACGGCCTTTATGGGATTATTTATAGGCTTTGCCATTAAAGTTCCGGCATTCCCATTCCATACCTGGTTGCCCGACGCTCACGTTGAAGCGCCAACACCCATATCAGTAATTCTGGCTGGTGTATTATTGAAAATGGGAGCTTATGGTATGATGCGAATAGCATTCCCGATTTTCCCAGACGCATTTGGATATTTCCAGACACTGATTGCCTGGATTGGAATGATAAGCATTGTTTATGGTGCTTTCTGTGCCTTAGGACAACATAAGGTTGGTAAACGCGATTTCAAAAAACTGATTGCTTATTCATCCGTTTCCCACATGGGATTGGTATTATTGGGAATGGCTTCAATGCGTCCCGAAGGTATGGTGGGTGCAATTTTCCAGATGTTTAACCATGGAATTATCACAGCCATGCTCTTTATGATTGTTGGCGTAATCTACGACAGAGCGCATACAAGAGGTTTGGACGATTTTGGAGGTTTGGCCAAAAAAATGCCAGTTTACACCGGAATCATGGCAATTGCATTCTTTGCAGCGATTGGATTGCCCGGTATGAGTGGGTTTATCTCTGAAGTTTTGGTTTTCTTAGGCGCATTCCAATCGTATCCTGTGTTGACAGTCATTTCCGGTTTGAGTATTATTCTGGGAGCAGCCTATATGCTCTGGGCATTGCAAAAGATTTTCTTTGGTGCAATTCCTGAAAAATGGCAAGGACCTTGGGATCCGACACATACAAAATATAAAACCGATGATGTGAATATGTTGGAAAAAGTAGCCTTGATTCCTTTGGCCATTATCATCCTCTTTTTGGGTGTTTATCCAAACCCAATTCTCAATTTAATGACAGGTTCTGTAAATCAATTCATCGAACTGATGCGTCCATTCGTATATATCGGTGGAAGCTTGGTTGGAATGTAATATTTTAATAAATAATTGAACAAATTATGATGGATACATCTCATATTACAGCCGATCTGATCAAGAGTATGGGTATGTTTCTTCCCGAAACAACCCTGATAGTCACTTTTCTGCTGACGATGATTTTTGATATGGTGAGTAAAAAATCGAAGCAAATTGCTTTTTATACTGCCATGGTTGGATTGATAATTACAGGAATTTTCCTGTTTCAGCAAACCGGACTATCTTACAAAGGATTCGCAAACTTATTGGTAATTGATTCTTATGGTCAGTTTTTTAAATTCATCATATTGATATCGAGTATATTGGTGATTATATTTTCCTATTTCTCTGATGAACTACAATCAGCTCACAGCAAATTAGGCGAATACTACACGCTCATCATTGGGATGACTTTTGGAATGTTTTTACTTGTTGGATCTTCGAATTTGATTATGATTTATGTTTCGATTGAGATCATGAGTATCAGTTCTTATATTCTGGCTGGTTATACCAAAGAAGTGAAACGTGCTTCGGAAGCCTCACTGAAATATGTGATTTTCGGTGCTGTTTCATCAGGTATCATGATTTATGGCATTTCTATCCTTTTTGGATTGACAGGAAGCTTGAATCTGTTCGAAATCAACCAATTCCTATCATCAAACAAAGTGGATACACTTCCTCTGTTATTAGGTGGATTGATGATTCTCTCAGGTTTTGGTTATAAAATATCTGCTGTTCCTTTCCATTTCTGGACCCCGGATGTGTATGAAGGCGCACCAATTACAATTACAGCTTATTTGTCGGTCGCGTCCAAAGCTGCTGGTTTTGCAGTGATGATGCGTTATTTTAAAACTGCATTTTATGGTCCAATCATTGGCAGTGCAGATGCGTGGAATTTATTGGGAAATATCGATTGGCATTACGTGATCGCTGTGTTAGCGGTATTAACCATGACTTTGGGAAATTTAGGTGCGCTTTGGCAGGATAATATGAAACGCATGCTTGCTTATTCGAGTATTGCGCATGCCGGTTATTTGCTTATGGCAGTGTCTGTTATGAATGACAACGGAGTTTCGGCAGTGTTGATTTATTTCTTCTTTTATATGTTGATGAATCTGGGGGCATTCTTCGTAGTTCAGCTTATTTCGAATAAACTAAAATCAGAAAATAGCGAGGATTATTCTGGTTTGGGTTATCGGTCGCCGGTATTGGCTGTTTGTTTGGTTGTGTTTTTGATTTCACTCACCGGATTACCTCCAACTGCAGGTTTTATTGGTAAATTGTATGTTTTCACTGCTGTACTGAAGTCGGGATATGTTTGGTTGGCGATTGTTGGGGTTCTCAATAGTGTTGTTTCACTATATTACTACGTAAAAGTTATTCGCAATATGTATTTGAGAGATGTGGACAGTAAAGAATCGAAACTTGTGTATTCACCAGTTACTATTGCTATTGTATTGATGTTGGCCATTCCAACCTTGTTATTTGGAATGTTTTTTACGCCTATCGTTGATTGGGCAAATTACTCGGCACACATCTTTCTGGGTAACTAATTTGATTTCGAAAATAGATGATAATAAAAAAATGGGCATCAGTTTGGTGCCCATTTTTTATTTCGAAGATATCGAATCAAAGTGATTCCTAAAATCTTGTTTTAATCGTAAGTACGAAATTATTGCGATTGATATTCTGAACAGTAGCGTTGGTAGTGAAATTCTCAGAAGAGTACAAATAATAGTTTTGTTGCGTATTACCATGAACCCAGGCAAAATCAATCCCGATTTCTTTCTCCTGATATCCTAAACCAAGAGAATAGCTGTTGGTTGTTCCTAGATTATCACCGTTTGCATACGGACTTCCATAGATTGAATATCCGCCTCTTAATGAAATATTTGTATAGCGCCATTCTGTTCCCATACGAAGAATCGAAGCCGATGCGTAATTTGTACGAATAGCGTTATTTTCTTCCATAAAGTTATAATCAAAAGCATCGAGTTTCGCCTTGCGATAGTCAACAAATTCATAATCAACACTAAAAAGACCAACTTTACCAACAATCAGGGCTGCACTGCCCATGGCTCGCAAAGGTGTTGTGATGTCATATTCATAATTTCCGGAAGGAGAATCTTTGCGGTTATAAACACCATTCAAGCGAGATTCGGTGCTTGTGTACCACGAATCGTGCATGCCATAATACAATGTAGGTGTATGAAATGATGCACCCAATCGCAGCCATTCAATCGGAATAACGATTACGCCTAATTTCAGATTTACACCCCAGCCATGTGTCTCAATATTTTCAGAATAACTCCATTGTTCAAAACCTGGAATATTTTCGTTATTATCGAACTCAGTGAAAGTCGAGCTTTTAAAATAACGTGTATAAGGTAGTCCCAACGTGGCGCCAACGAATATGAAATCGTTCAGATTAGCGCTGGCAGCGAACAGCCATTCGTTGTTTGATCCCTTTGTTATCTGGCTTTCTTCCTGCCTGATGCCACCTTGAGGAACCGGACTGGTATAATATAATCCCTGTGCATCTCTCGCTGTATCAAGTATATAAACGTACCATGCAGGATATAAATCGAATGGAAATTCACTTTCGATGTTTTCTGGACTCGTATTGCCAATTTGATCAAGGTAAATATCCACTTTCGAATTATCCTGATTATCACCAATGATATAAGATGCATTGTTGTAGTTGGCTGTACGATTCATCCCCATCGCGAATTGATAGTATTTCAACATACTGGTTTTGCTTTCCGGAGCCTTGGTTGTCGTTACCAATCCAATATTGCTCAAATCGAATATTGTACGGCTATCCATTCCGTACATGCCATTGTAGGTTGACTCGGTTTTGCGGGAAAATACTTCAGGTGTTATACTCATTTCCGACATTCTGTACAAACCTAATCCGGCTGGATTTGTGCTTAGTGAAGAAAAATCGGCACCCAATGCGCCAAATGCACCTCCCATAGCCATGCTTCGGGCTGTTCCCTGATAATACAATTGTGATAAACGCAAAGCGTCCGATTCATTTTGCGCCTGCAAATAGCCGAAACTTGCGCCTAACAATATGAGGATCAATATTTTTTTCATAATACGTTTCGTTGAATTGAATAAATTCATTGTTTCTTAAAATTATAATGACGATTTAACCATCGTTCAATTTGCAATTATTCTATAAAATTTTTTGTAATATTTTCTATACCAACATAATAGAGATCAAATCCACCTTTTCCACCAGGCCTGTTCGATGAAAATAGCATGAAATCGTTTGCGAATTCAAATTGCTGTCTGACAATTGGCCTATATTCATCGTATTCTGTGTTAATTTTGTTTCCAAAATTTTGGGGCACCGACCATTTTCCATTTACAAAACGGGAATAATATAAGTCGTAGCCTCCAAATCCTCCACTTCTGTTCGAAGTAAAAACTAAAAAATCATCTGTTATGAAGGAACATTTATCATCAGCGGTTGACGATAATATGGTATCTTTCAGTATGTTAACTTGTGTTGAATCGGTGAGTGCATCAACCAAGTCACGTGAGATATCGATGCTGGCTCTGTAGATATCAAAATTTCCGTCTCTGTTTGATGTAAAATAAATCTCAGAATTATCTCTATTCAAAGCAGGATAAGCATCGTCAGCAGATGAATTAAGAAAGGATACCTCAATGGGTTCTGCATAATATTCATTATCCTCATTCTGCGTAAACTTAATATCTTGATTTCCACTACTATTGTTGGAATACATATAAATATAAGTGTTGTTCCCGAAGTTGTAATTTTTGAAAAATAAATATGGACCAAGTTCATCGTAATTGCTTGTATTCGTCTTATTTAGTGCATCAAAAATATTTGTATTTGAAACAAACACGTCTAAAAGGTTGTCTGAATGAAATTCACCGATCTCGAGTTTACCTGTTCTTTTTGTGAATCTTATGTCAATCAATTTATAAACGACATCAAAATTTGAACCTGAACTTTTTCTATTTGATGAAAAGCACAACGGGAACGTTTCTCCGGTGGTGGGGCTCGTTGAATTATAGTCATCAAATTCTGAATTGATTTCTTCAAAATTCACCGGGACAGTTGGGAAACTACCGAGCATTTCCTGTTGATTTTCACATGAACAAATGCTTGCTAAAATCAAAGCGATAAAGATTGATTTTTTGGTTGTTTGTATAGACATTTTTTAGGTTTTTTGTAAAAATAAGAAGTTTACACTTTTATGAATTACCTTTTTCCTCTGGCCGATCCACCTGAAGAAGAACCACCTGAAGACGATCCGCCTGATCTGCTGCCACCACTACTTGAGCCTGAACTTGAACTATTCGAAGGGCTGCTGTAACTTCCTGAAGATGAGCTTCGTGTAGAGGTATTTTGGGTTTGTGTAGATGTCGTACGGGCAGGCTGAGATTTTACGGTTGTGGCACGATTTGTACCTTCAGCGGTTCCAGGATTTGCTATCTTGCTACTGTGTGTTGATCCGTTCTGTGGACGCACATACTCTGAACTTGACTTTGGCTGACGAGAGCTTGGCGAAGTATAGGTTTTAGGACGTTCCAAACGCTGCGTTCCTGATTGTGTTGTTCCTGATGCAGCCGGACGGACATATTTATTTTTATATTCATTAATCATTTGGTCTGCTGTCGGCCGGCTTTCACGTGTCTGATTTGTTGCTGGACGTGATTCTTTGGACGGAACATTCTGATGCATTGTTGACGATTCTGGTCGTGCAGCCCTGTTAGAAGTAGTTTGATTGGTTACAGCTTCTCTTGCACTCGACGAAATCCCTCTTTTGTCAGCATTCACAGTTTTGTTTGCAGCATTTTCGTTTGAAACATCACTGGTGCGTGTTCCACGACCGCTCACATAAGCAGGTTCTTTCGTATCATTTTTACTTATATTGCCTCTGTCACTGCGAATTGATGTCGTTGAATTGCTGTAATTTCCGCGTGGGCCGTAATAAGATCCGCTTCCACTGCCAGCATAATAACTATTTCCATAATATCCATCATAATATCCATCGTTATAACCATTCCAATAGCTTCCAGGATAATAACCGTAATATGGATTATAATAATAAGCGTCGTACATCCAGTAAGGCGAATAACCATAATATGGATAATAACCTCCATAGCCGAATCCAAATGACATCCCATAATTATAAGGATAGCCAAATCCCATGCTTACGCAAGGACTCATGCATCCGGTATAGTAGCTGTCATAATATCCAAAACCTGAGTTTGAATTTGATTCATCGAATCTGTTAAAGTTTTGCGCGTATTCTGAATCGTAATAGGTTTCAGTTGTTGTATAAGTGGAACCATCTGTTTGGGCGATGGTTTCTGTAGTTGAATAAGTTGGTTTTGACTCCTGAGCTTGAACTTGCGTGGCAACACCTTCTTTGTAATATGATTGATAATCGTAATTGCCTGTGCCACTGACTTCAGCAGCTGTTTGTGCTGAATTTGTAGCAAGAACATTCTCTGTATTTGAGGAAGATTTTGTCTTGTCTTTTTTCGAATAATAGACATCATCATACACCTGATTGCTTGTGGAGCAGGCCGTGGCTATCATAAGTCCGGTTATTGCTATGATTGTAATTCGTTTCATTTCATTATCTCCTCTACTTTTAGGGTTAAACCCTTATGGTTTTTTACTAATTTTGCGTTTTAATTTCATTCGATAAAATACAAATACTATACCAAAAATTCATGGCTAAAGATTTAACTTCACGGGAAGACAATTATTCACAATGGTACAACGATCTTGTTACGAAAGCAGGTTTGGCAGAAAATTCAGCGGTAAGAGGTTGTATGGTCATAAAACCTTATGGTTATGCTATTTGGGAAAATATGCAGGCGGCTCTCGATAAGATGTTTAAAGATACAGGACACGAAAATGCTTATTTTCCATTGTTTATTCCGAAATCTTTTTTTAGCAAAGAAGCGAGCCATGTTGAAGGTTTTGCTAAGGAATGTGCTGTTGTTACGCATTACAGATTGAAAAATGATCCGAATGGTGGCGGTGTTATCGTTGATGAAACGGCAAAATTGGAAGAAGAGTTGATCGTTCGGCCAACTTCTGAGACGATTATCTGGAATACTTACCGTGATTGGATTCAATCATACCGCGATTTACCATTGTTAATAAATCAGTGGGCAAATGTTGTTCGTTGGGAAATGCGCACAAGATTATTTCTTCGTACGGCTGAATTTCTTTGGCAGGAAGGGCATACGGCACATGCAACACAACAGGAAGCCATTGAAGAAGCTGAGAAAATGCTTAATGTTTATGCTGATTTCGCTGAAAACTGGATGGCTATTCCTGTTTTAAAAGGAGTGAAATCGGCCAATGAACGATTTGCCGGTGCTATCGAAACGTACTGCATTGAAGCCTTGATGCAGGATGGAAAAGCACTTCAGGCCGGCACCTCTCACTTTTTAGGACAAAATTTTGCCAAAGCCTTTGATGTAAAATTTCTAAGTAAAGAAAATAAACAAGAATACGTTTGGGCAACTTCGTGGGGCGTTTCAACACGCTTGATGGGCGCTTTGGTAATGACGCATTCTGACGATAATGGATTGGTGCTTCCCCCTAAACTGGCTTCAGTTCAGGTAGTTATCGTTCCTATTTACCGAACGGAGGAACAATTTGAAGCGATAACTATAAAAGCCCTTGAAATCAAGAAAAAGCTTGAAGAAAAAGGTATCAGGGTGAAATATGATAACCGCGACACGCACAAACCCGGTTTCAAATTCAGTGAATGGGAGTTTAAAGGAGTGCCGGTTCGTTTAGCCATCGGACCACGGGATTTGGAAAATGAAACTATTGAAGTTGCTCGCCGCGACACCTTAGAGAAAGAATCACTTCAAATGCTAAACATTGAACTAAAAGTTGAACATTTATTGGAACAAATCCAAAAGAATCTTTTTCAGAAAGCGTTAGATAACAGAACATTAAATACATTCAAAGTGGATACCTGGGCTGAATTTCTGGTTCAGATTGAAAAAGGTGGTTTTCTTGTGGCGCATTGGGACGGTACTGCCGAAACGGAACAAAAAATCAAGGAAGAAACCAAAGCAACCATTCGATTAATTCCACTCGAACAAAGCACAGAAACTGGAAAATGTATTTATTCGGGAGCACCTTCAAAGGCTAGGGTATATTTCGCAAGGGCTTATTAGTCAATTGTTCAATTATAATTTATACAATGGATCAACGACTGGTCGCTTTTGAGCGATTGCTGAAAATAATGGACGAACTGCGTGCCGGTTGTCCCTGGGATAAAGAGCAGACTTTCGAAAGTTTACGGCATCTGACCATTGAAGAAACTTATGAACTGAGCGATGCCATTCTTGATAATAATCCAGAAGAAATAAAAAAAGAGTTAGGCGATCTGATGTTGCATTTGGTTTTTTATGCCAAAATTGGCTCCGAAACCAACGATTTCGATATGAAAGATGTGCTCGATTCAATAAGTGAAAAGTTGATAATCAGACATCCGCATATCTATGGCGATGTTGAAGTTGCCGATCAGCATGAGGTGAAAAGTAACTGGGAGAAAATTAAATTGAAAGAAGGGAAAACTTCGGTGTTAGAAGGCGTTCCTAGTTCATTACCTCCATTGTTGAAAGCATTTCGGATGCAGGAAAAAGCCGGTGGTGTAGGTTTTGAATGGCGCAAACGAGAGGATGTCTGGGAGAAAGTGCAGGAAGAAATGCAGGAATTATTGGACGAGGTCGCCATGGATTCACCGGTCGAAAGGCTTGAAGATGAGTTTGGCGATTTGCTGTTTGCACTCGTTAATTATGCGCGATATATTGGCGTAAACCCTGAAGATGCACTCGAAAAAACCAATCGTAAATTTAAACGCCGTTTTCATTATATCGAATCGCAGGTTGGAAAAACCGATAAGAAACTTCAGGATATGACCCTTGAAGAATTGGATGCCTTCTGGAACGAAGCTAAAAAACTCGAATAATTATTCTTCTAAATGTGGATAAAGACTATAATCTTACTCCTTTTCATCGCATTATCATCATCTTCCGGGTTGATGGCACAACAACCAAATCGTTGTAACAATACGTTCAATGGCGATTATTTATTGAGTTATGGTCATGCGGCTTGGTTCACGATCAAACAACCGTTGCAATACAAAGCCAAAGACTGGGCAGTTGTAGGTGGTGCAGTAGCTGCAACAGCATTGGTGTATGTGTATGATGAGGAGATTTTTAACTTTTTTGATAATCATTTTCCGGATGAGACACAGGACGAATTTTGTATTTGGGCTGATTCCTACGGAAGCGGTTATCTGAGTATCCCCATGCTTGGCGGTTTTTATCTTGCCGGTGTTATTTGTAAAGACAACCGGGCCAAACACGCTGCTTTGGCTGGTTTACAGTCCTTTGTAATTGCTGGCGCCACTGGATGGATTATTAAACACACAACACAACGGGCACGACCCAGTCAACAGGAAGTGCTTGATCCGCGCGTTTGGGAAGGACCGTTTGGCGGACATGGTTACAATGCTTTCCCGTCCGGACACACCATTTGTGCTTTTGCCCTTGCTACAACACTTGCCGGTATTTATAACGATAAACCATGGCTTGGAGCTGGCATGTACGCATTAGCCGGATTAACTGCTTACAGCCGGGCGGTAAGTGGAAAACATTGGCCTTCAGATATTTTGGCAGGTGCTGCTCTGGGTTATGGAATCGGACGTGCAGTGCTTTTGTTTAATCGTAGCAAACAGGCAAAATGCATAGAACCAAGTATTAGTGCAAACGGGATTGGGATGAGGGTGAAGCTGTAGTGAAAAATGAAGAGTGAAAAGTGACCTGCCCGGCGACAAGACAGGAAAAGTTAAAAATGCAAACTGAGCCGCTATATTGAGTTAAAATTATCTTTTTTTTGTGTAAAGCTATTTGTTTTTAATGTTTATCGGGCACGGATGAAATATCAGCGCCAGCGGGGGTGGAAAAAAGTCTTTTTTACTCATCTGTATTCAATTTATTCTTGGCACGCTCAATGGCTTGATGGAGTTTTTGTTCAAGTAGTTTCATGTCAGGCAATTGGGTTAAATACTCTGCAACTTTAATATTGTTTGCTCCAAGTTGCAGTAACTCAATATGTTCTTTATTTTTTGAGGCACAAAGAATAAGCCCGATTGGCGAATTTTCACCATCTACCATTTCGTGTTTTTCTAACCAACGCAGGTACAATTCCATTTGCCCTTTATGAGCTGCTTCAAATTTTCCGAGTTTCAACTCTATTGCGATCAGGCATTTTAAGCGTCTATGATAAAACAACAAGTCCAAATAGTAGTCTTCATTATCAATGCTTATCCGTTTTTGACGTGCCATAAATGCAAAGTCAGAACCTATTTCAATGATGAATTTTTGCAGTTCGACCAATATGGCAGTTTCTAAATCTTTTTCAGAATAATTATCTTTTAGTCCCAAAAAATCGAGAAAATAAGGATCACGAAAAACTAAATCAGGTGAGATTTGCTGCTCATTTTTAAGCAGCTCTAAATCATTTTGGATAGTGAGTTCCGGCTTTTTGCTGATTGCTGTTCGTTCGTAAAGCATTGAACTGATGCGTTCCTGAAACACCCTGACACTCCATTTTTCAAGTTTGCACATTTCAATATAGAATGCTCGTTTTAAGGGTTCTTCCATAAACATAACCAAGCGAATATGCGACCAACTCAATTGTGTACACAGTGTGTATACAATTTCTTTTTCAGGAAATGCAAGAGCAAATTTCATACACTGCCTCAGCTGTTTTTCGCCCCATCCTTTGCCATATTCAAGTTCTAATTGTCGCGACAGTGTAGCGATAATCTCCTTGCCATACTCCGCCCTTTGGTTTCGAAGAACCTCTTCATTTATACGTTTACCGATGTTCCAATACATTGCCGTCATTGCTGAATTGACCGCCACCGCCACCTGTTGACGGCTTTGTTCAATCAATTCCCGTATTTCTCCAAAAAAGGGATTACCTGACGATTGGGGCGGAAAGAATTCTTTTTTACTCATCGATATTTGTTTCTTTTCTATTTCTAATATGAAATGCAAATTACTTTCTGTATTTTCAAATTGATTATTCCGGAGCAAACTGAGCCACTATATTGAGTTGAAATCTCTTTGTTTTTGCGTAAAGCTATTTGTTTTTAATGTTTATCAGGCACGGATAAAATATCCGAGCCAGCTGAGAAGCCCGCAGCAATCTGTTCTGCCTGTGCAATAAGCCTTGC
>CANNKD010000048.1 GCA_947505205.1 Bacteroidota bacterium
GCATTTCCACATTGTTATCTCCGGGTTTACCTAAAACTTTGATCACTTCGCCAAATGGATTTCGGGCATGTTCGGGCCAGTCGGTAATGCGAACAATGACTTTTTCGCCATCATTTGCCTTGTTGAGAGAGGCTTTCGGGACAAAAATGTCAACGGCCATATTATTGCTGTCGGGTACCAGAAAACCAAATTCCTTTGAAACCTTGATCACGCCAACATAATCGGTTTTGTTCCGTTTGATTACTTCAACTATCTGACCTTCAGTTTTGTGGTTTTTGCGTTGTGGAAAAAGATACACTTTAACGGTATCTTCATGCAAGGCCTGAAATGTATTATTTGCTGCAACGAAAATGTCTTCGCCACCGGTTTCAGGTGCAATGTATGCTTTTCCAGTGTTTTTCATGTCCACCTTACCGATAATGTATTCCTTTTTGCGGGCATACTCTGCAATCATGTTTTTACTCAGGATATAGCGATACGGACGATCCTCAGTGATTTTTCCTTCACTCAAAAGCTCCAAAAGAATCGTTAAAACGAAATCTTTGCCGGCTTTGTCATGCATTCCCAACAACTTGGCAATTTGCTTATAGTTATAAGATTTGAATGGGTTTTCACCGAAAATTCCCAAAATCGTGGCTATTAAACCTGATTTTGTGCCAACGGTTTGTTTTACTTTCTTTGTCATTTTTTAATTTTTTAAAAAAGATTTTCGTCCCGGTATTGCAGATATAAGTTTCTGTGTATAAACGGATTGTGGATTATTGTACATTGTATCGGCTTCTGCTAATTCTTCAATTTTTCCATCTTTCATCACCATCACCCGGTCCGACATATATCGAACAACACTCAAATCGTGCGAGATAAAGATATAGGTAAAATGAAAAGTTTGCTTCAAATGGTTCAGTAGATTTAGTACCTGCGCCTGCACCGAAACATCGAGTGCCGAAACAGACTCGTCGCAAACCAAAAGTTTGGGTTGAACTGCCAGGGCGCGGGCAATACAGACCCGCTGTCGTTGACCGCCTGAAAATTCATGTGGATATCGTTGAAAATGAGCAGCTTCCAAACCAACGGCTTCGAGTAATTCAATCACACGTTCTTTGCGGGATTTTTGGTTGGGAAATAGTTTGTGCACCAGAAGCGGTTCCATGATTGCATGTCCTATAGTCATTCCCGGATTTAAAGACGAATATGGATCCTGGAAAACGATCTGTGCATTCTTCCTGAATTCGCGTAATGATTTGGTATTTAGTGCGTTGATATCAATTCCCTCAAAAATTGCTTTTCCGGAAGTTGGTTCCACCAGGCGCAAAATACTTCTTCCCAATGTTGTTTTTCCGCAGCCGGATTCACCGACCAAACCAAGCGTTTCGCCTGGATAGACTTCGAAACTGACATCATCGACCGCTTTAATATGCGAACGAACGCGGCTGAAAAGACCGTGCTTTACCGGAAACCATGTTATCAGGTTCTCAACCTTTAAAATGGGAGATTCTGCAAATAATTTTTTGTGGCGGATTGTTCGTTCATGGTTGTTCATCCCCAACTCGGCAATCATTTGTTTGCTCCCATTTGGCCAGCGGTTTTCCAGAAAATCACTCACAACCGGTAACCTTGATAAGCGCATATTGGTTGGCGGACGACAGGCCAAAAGACCTTTTGTATAAGGATGTTGCGGATTATCAAGTATTTGCTTCACCGATCCGTACTCTACAATTTGACCATGATGCATCACGGCTGTGAAATCGGCAATATCGGCAACGACGCCCAAATCGTGGGTAATGAAAATCATTCCCATGCCGGTAGTTTGCTGGATTTCTTTGAGTAATTCAAGAATTTCCTTTTGAACAGTGACGTCAAGGGCTGTCGTCGGTTCATCGGCAATGAGTAATGATGGTTTGCACGAAAGAGCCATGGCAATCATCACGCGCTGCTTTTGGCCGCCGGAAAGTTGATGTGGATAGGAAAGGAAAATATCTGCCGGACGGGGCAATTTTACTTGTTCGAACAATTCAACTACTCGTTTTTTAGCTTCTTTTCGGCTGAGATTTTCATGTGCTAAAATCGCTTCAACAATCTGATTACCACATCTAAACACAGGATTTAATGAAGTCATCGGCTCCTGAAAAATCATTGCCATTTGTTTACCACGCACAAATCGCATCTCATTTTCGCTTAAGTCGAGCAGTGATTTTCCATTCAATAGAATTGTATCTGCCGAAATAATGCTGTTTCGTTCAGATAACAAACGCATCAATGCCAAAGAAGTGACTGATTTTCCGCTTCCGGATTCGCCAACAATTCCAAGCGTTTTGCCAGAATACACCTCAAAACTGATTTGATGAACAACCTGAAAAGTATTTTCCCCATTTCGGAAACCAACCGATAGGTTTTCAACTCGAAGTAAGGAAGCGGGCCCGGCATTCATGACGTTAGTGTGGTTTTGATGGAAACAAAGGTAACGAAAGTAGAAGATGTAAATTTTATTACACTTGATTGCATGATAAAAGTTTGTAATTTCATGCTGTAAATGAAGCTACCAAAGATTCAATTAATTGACGATGTTTTATCGTTGCTTTATCCGCAGGTTTGTGCGGCCTGTGGGACTTTGTTGTATCGTAACGAAGAAATTGTTTGTTTGAGTTGTCGGGTTTTGTTGCCAAAAACAGGCTTTGAAAAGGATGAAAATAATCCGATTTCACGCATTTTCTGGGGGCGAATTCCATTCAATTCGGCCAGCGCTTGTTTTTTCTTCAGCAAAAAGGGTAAAATTCAACATTTGATTCATGAACTGAAATACAAGAAGAATATAGATGCCGGCTTATTTCTGGGTAATGAAACGGCAAAAGAATTGTCACAATCGTCACTATATCAAGGAATTGATTTTATCGTTCCAGTTCCTTTACATCCCAAAAAAATTCAAAAAAGAGGCTATAACCAGAGTGAAATTATTGGAAAAGGAATGACAGAGCTTTTAGGTTGTAAACTCAATTCTACTAACCTGAATCGTGCTGTGGCTTCAACAACCCAAACCAAGAAATCGCGTTTTGCCCGTTGGGAGAATGTGAAAGATATTTTTGTTTTGAATCGTCCTGAAGAATTCGCTGGCAAACATATTTTACTCATCGACGATGTAATTACCACAGGATCAACCATTGAAGCTTGCGGTCGTGTGCTGTTACAAGCCCCCGGAATAAAAGTGAGCGTGGCGGCTGCGGCTTGTGCAGTGAGTTGATTTAATTTTTTCTCCAAACACTCTGTAAAACACCCTTACGTGGATCGCAGGTTTCTGATACCGCGATGAGTGCCAGCGAGTTATCACCAACCACATAATCATAAGCGCCATCTGTGCCGCAATCTACATCGTTCACAAAAGTGATGCGATCAGCTGTTAGCGTAAAATCGCCAGAACTGGGTGTATGTCCTGGTGCACTTGTAATTGGTTCAAAATCAAAAGTATTATCCTGATTATAGGTCATCTGACCTGTAAAGGTAACTCCTTCTGAATCTGTTATTTCACGAACCCACGAGCCGTAAATTGTATCTATAACTTCCTCATTATTGTTGTTATTACAAGAAAATGAAAATATACATAAAATGCAAAGCAATTTAATAAACCAATTATTTTTCATTTGGGAAAAGAATTTAATATTGAACCAAAGATACTTTGAATTGGCTCAAGAATCAACCAATCTTTTTTGTAATCTCAGTCAGCATCAATTCAGTCATGCTGTCAAGGTTGAATTTATCGCTCAACCCCCAATCTTTGCGGGCAACTTGGTCGTCGATGCTTGCCGGCCACGAATCGGCAATGGCTTGCCGGAAATCGGGTTTGTAAGTGATTTCAAATTCAGGAATGTGCTTTTTGATGGCAGCCGCCACATCTTTGGGCGTAAAACTCATACCACCAACATTATAGCTCGACCGTAAAGAGAATTTTGAGCTGTTGGCATTCATCAATTTTATTGTGGCGGCGATGGCATCGTCCATAAACATCATCGGGAGAGCTGAATCTTCACGCAAAAAACACTCATACTTTTTGTTGCGAATGGCTTCATAATAAATTTCAACTGCATAATCAGTGGTACCACCACCTGCCTCAGTTTTGTAGCTGATTAATCCCGGATAACGAACACTTCTGAAGTCGATTCCGTAGCGTTTTTGGTAATATTCGCCCCAGCGTTCGCCAGCAAGTTTGCTTATTCCATAAACCGTATTTGGCTCCATCACAGTAAGTTGTGGCGTATTAAAGCGTGGTGTTGTTGGCCCAAAAACAGCAATTGAACTTGGCCAGAAAAGTTTTTTTGCATCAGAATCACGTGCTAATTCTAGCGTGTTCATCAGGGCTTTCATGTTGATTTCCCAGGCCTGCATCGGGATTTTTTCGGCATTTCCGGAAAGTACAGCGGCTAAGTTGTAAACCTGTGTAATCTTGAATCTTACAGCAAAATGAAGTAAATTATTGTAATCGAGCACATCGAGTACATGAAACGGTCCGCTTTCCAGGATATCTGCAGGTGGCTGTTTGATATCAGTTGCAAATACATTCTCATTTCCGTGAATTTTTCTCAATGCGAGCGTGAGTTCCGAGCCAATTTGCCCCGAGCAACCGATGACCAATATCCTTTCCATTTGCAGTGTTATTTGTTTAACAATTTCATACAAAAGTAGGAGTTTTGCTTGAATTTGAAGCTCAAAAAATCTCTCCCAAATTTTTTTCGTTACTTTGCAAAGTGAAATTAAATATGAACTAAAGCAATTACTGCTACTTAAAAATAGCACTTCAACAATAAAGAACCATCGTATGTCGAATCGTTACAACGAAAGCAAACTTCTCGTTTTCAATACATTAAGTCGCAAAAAGGAGGTTTTTGAACCGCTAAAAAGTCCATTTGTAGGAATGTATGTTTGCGGACCAACGGTTTATGGCGATGCACATTTGGGTCATGCACGGGCTGCAATTTCTTTCGATTTGATTTTCAGATATTTAAAGCATCTTGACTATAAAGTCCGCTATGTGAGAAATATTACTGATGTTGGCCATTTGGAAAATGATGCCGATGATGGCGAAGATAAAATTGCCAAAAAGGCCCTGCTCGAACAACTTGAACCTATGGAAGTGGTTCAATATTATACAGTTAGATACCACAAAAACATGGATCAACTGAATGTATTGCGCCCATCGATTGAACCGCATGCTTCTGGACATATCATCGAACAGATTGAAATGATCAAGAAAATTCTTGATGAAGGCTACGCTTATGAAGTAAATGGTTCAATCTATTTCGATGTCGAAAAATACAATGCCTCACATCATTATGGAATTCTTTCCGGACGAAAAATTGAAGATTTAATCAGCAATACACGTGAATTGGCAGGTCAAAGTGAGAAACGAAACGGTTTTGATTTCGCCATTTGGAAACGCGCCGAAGAAAGTCATATCATGCGTTGGCCTTCGCCTTGGGGCGACGGCTTCCCGGGCTGGCACATGGAATGCTCGGCTATGGGTTGCAAATATCTTGGAGATCAATTCGATATACACGGCGGTGGCATGGATTTACTGTTTCCACACCACGAATCTGAAATTGCACAATCGACAGTTGCAAACGGCAAACCGCCTGTCCGCTATTGGTTGCACAACAACATGATCACACTCAACGGGCAAAAGATGGGCAAATCGCTCGGAAACGCCATGTCGCTCGATGATATTTTTACCGGAAACCATCCATTGCTCGAAAAAGCTTACAGCCCAATGACGATAAGGTTTTTCATACTTCAGGCGCAATACCGGAGCACACTCGATTTCTCAAACGAAGCGCTTCAGGCAGCCGACAAGGGAATGAAAAAGTTGTTCGCCGGCATGGAAACCTTAAAACAGCTGAAAACCGATAAAAATGCAGTATCGATTGATGCCAAGGCTATTGAAAAAGCTTGTTATGAATCGATGAACGACGATTTTAACAGTCCGATGGTGATCGCCAATCTTTTTGAAGCCGTTCGGGTGATCAACAGTTTGAAGGCTGTTGACGGTCGGTTACAACCGGAAGAATTTGAGATTTTAAAAAATCTTCTTCAGCATTTTCTTTTTGAGGTTCTCGGATTAAATTCCGAAGAAGGAACCGGAAATTTTGCACTTGTTGACGGACTAATGCAAACCATCATTCAATTACGTCAGGAAGCACGTGTGCGTAAAGACTTTACTACCAGTGACTTGATCCGTAATAAGTTAGGCGATTTGAATATCGATCTCAAAGACGGAAAAGACGGTACAAGCTGGGAAGTACGGTAATATTTACGACCATGATTGCCTAAAGTTATATTCATCGCTCTCATTTTTTAAAAATTCGGACAAATGAAATCAAAATTCTTATCCAATTTTTTGTTGGTTTTTATCTTGCTAATTTCAATTCATGTTGTTGGCCAACAACATTTTACGGCTTACGATGATTTCCCGGGTGTAATCAAAAGCTACAAACCTGCTTTTGAAGACAATTTGCCTGATTGGGCAAAAATGATGTATCGTGAACCAATAAATTTCAACGAACTCAGGCAAGCCTATCAATTGTATATTTCGCAGCATCCTGATGAAGAAAGTGCAATTAACCGGTATTATATTATGTGGTCGATGGCTGTTGAACCTTTTGTAAATGAGGATGGTACAATACAATTGTCAACGAAACAGGATCAGAATATTCAATCAGTAGATTTAGAAAATCAAAAAGATAATTCAAAATCAAACTGGACATTTGTCGGTCCGAAAGAAACATTCTGGTTAAACGAATCCGGTTCTGAAAATCCACCTTTAGCCTGTCCGTGGCAGGTAAATGTGTATTCGTTTGATGTTTCCCAAAGCAATGCGGACATCCTTTACGCCGGAACCGAAACAGGCTGCATGAACAAATCTACCAACAAAGGTATAAACTGGACGCCGATTGGCATGAATCATGTTTTTGGTGGCGGAATAACAGCAACGGTTATTCATCCGCAAAATGCAGATATCGTGTATGTTGCAGCAGGAAATCAAATTCATAAAACCACCGATGGCGGTGAAACGTGGACGGCTTTGCTCGAATCAGGAAATACTTTCGCAGCCGACCGTTTACGCATCGATCTAAATGATCCGAACAAAATTATTGCAGCAACTTCAGCCGGGGTTTTCATCAGCACAAATGCCGGTGCCAGCTGGATAAATCGTTGGAACAAAGCAACGTATGATATTGAAATTCAGCCAGATAACAGTAGTACAATTTATGCAATTTCAAATAGTGCCGGTATGTTTTCGGTGGCTATATCGAACAATGGCGGTGTAAGTTTTACTGCCCAGAGCACTTTCCCAACAACGATAGCGGATGCTTCCGGAGCTTTGTTAGCTACAACACCGAACGATCCATCATTGATTTTAGCCTTGATGCTTAGTTTGAACAATACACCCTATCTTTATAAAGGAATAACCACTGGAATATCAACAAGTTGGACTTTACTTGCAACCGGACAAACTTCTCAGTTTCCTTTAAACAATGGTCAAGGCTATTTTGATCTGGCACTCGAGATTTCACCAATCAACAAAAACATTGTCTTTGCAGGAACGACTACGCTTTTCAAATCGACTAATGGTGGAACAAATTTCAGTGTGATTGGTGGTTATTATGGCAATTTCTCCATTCATCCCGATATTCAGGACATGAAATTGCTCGAAAATGGCGAAACATGGCTTTCTACCGATGGCGGAATGTCTTTCACCACGGATAATTTCACAAGTACGGACAACTACTTTGCCCGAATCAATGGTTTGGTTGGTTCCGATATGTGGGGTTTTGATCAGGGATGGAATGAAGATATCATGGTTGGCGGACGTTATCACAACGGAAACACTTCAATGGCTGATTTTTATGAACCCAAAGCCTTGCGCATGGGTGGTGCCGAATCGCCAACAGGCTGGGTTTTGCAGGGAAAAAGCCGCCATGTGGCTTTCAATGATCTTGGAAATGGATGGATTTTACCGTCCACCGCAGAAGGAATACCCGAAGGAAGATTTATCTTCTCAAAATATCCAAATATGGAAGAATATGGCGGACGCCGAAGTAATTTGGTTTTTCATCCTAACTATTACGGAACCATCTATTTAGGCGAAGAAAAGGGAATGTGGAAGAGTACCGATATGGGCATTTCATATACTTTATTGCATAATTTCACAAATACTATTCGTTATCTTCAAATAAGTCAAAAAAATCCACAAGTGCTTTATGTGGATGTCGTTGGAATGGGATTGTTTAAAAGTGAAGATGGTGGAATCAGTTACACATCGAAACCAAGTTTAACCAACGGACAATATGGAACTTCCTATTGGAAAGGGAAATTGTTTTTTGTCATTTCGCCATACAATGAGAATGTGATTTACGCCTGTTTGCAAAACGGCACCTGGTCGGCTGATATTGGCAAGGTTTTTCGTTCGGAAGATGGCGGCGAAACCTGGACCGATTTTACGGGAAGTTTGCAGGAATACACTAAATGTATGGTGATTCAGCCGGCTACTGGGAATCAGGAAATTGTTTATCTGTTCAGCAATTCGCGCAATGGAAAGTCATCAAATGTGTATTATCGCACGACTGAAATGACTGATTGGGAAGCATTTAACGCAAATTATCCTGCCGGAATGTCGGTGAATATGGCTTTACCGTTTTACCGCGATGGAAAATTGCGCGTTGCCGGCTCGTTGGGCGTTTGGGAATCTACACTTCAAGAGCCAGTATTTGAACCACTTATCAATCCATGGAATGAAAAATCGTTTTACAATTGCATGCTCGATACTTTGCAGTTCGACGATCATTCGATGATAAACCATTCTGGAGCAAGCTGGCATTGGGATTTCAATCCGGAACCGGTTTATGTGAGTGATGTCGATAGCCGAAATCCAAAGGTAGTTTTAGGAAACCCCGGAACATATTCAGTTGATTATCAAGTTGTTCAAAATGGAGAAACGTATTCAAAAAGTATGCCTGAAATGGTTTCTACCACAACTTGTCCGAGCATTGAAGATTGTGATAATCCGGCTGAAATTCCTAATGAACTTTGGGAATTGGTGTATGTTGACAGCGAGGAAACCGGCGATCCGGGTTTGGCGGTGATGTCGTTCGATAATGATCCATCAACCATCTGGCACACCCGTTGGAGCACAGGTGATGACCCGTATCCACATGAAATTCAAATTGATATGGGACAACCATACAAACTCTTTGATTTCACAATTTTAAATCGGCAGAATGGAGAAAACGGCAGAATCAAGGATTATGAATTATACATCAGTGAAAACACAAGTGATTGGGGAAATCCGGTTTCAGTTGGAACGTGGGTGAATACGAGTGCACCGCAAAAAATCACTTTTACGGAACCGGTAATTGGTCGTTATTTTAGGTTAGTAGCTATCTCCGAAGTGAATGGAAATCCTTGGGCTTCGGCAGCTGAATTTGATTTAACTGGTTGTACAGATATTACTTCTATAGAAAGACCAACATCGGAATTATTAAAAATCGAAGCTTTCCCGATGCCGGTTAATGATCGGTTAAATATTTCATTACCAAATAGTAGAACGGTTAATTACCGTATTATTTCGTCATCCGGATCAATCGTTGATCAAGATGTTGTGAGTGTTGTAGCAGGTCAATTCATAATTGAATTTGCGGATAAAATAAGCGGAATTTATTTTGTTCAACTGGTTAATGAAAACGGAACCATATTCCGGGTAAAAGTGATTAAGAAATAGATTAATTACCGCATCGGAATCTCCATCAGAAGCAAATAAGCTTCTTCAATAACTTCAATATCAATGCTCTCTGTTTCTGATATTCCAATTGCATCGCGCTTTTTTAGTAATTGTCCGGCAACATTAATTTCACCTTCAATCACGAACAAATACATGCCGTTCCCGTCAAGCTGATTTTTGTATGAAATTCGTTTATCCTTTTGAGTTTTCGTTAGGCTAAACCATGCATTCTGATTGATTATCAAACTATTATCAATTCCATCAGGCGAAACAACCAGTAACCATTGGTTGATTAAATTTTCTGGATTGAAAGCAATTTGATCGTAACGAGGTTCAATATTGTGTAATTTTGGTAACACCCAAATCTGTAATAAAGTCGCAATATCGGTCGATGATGGATTAAATTCGGAATGTCGAACACCTGTTCCGGCGCACATATATTGCACTTCTCCGGCTTTGATGATACTTCCGTTTCCCATACTGTCGCGGTGTTCAAGCGAACCGGAAAGTGGTATCGTAATGATTTCCATGTTGTTATGCGGATGCATTCCAAAACCCATTCCAGCTTGGATAGTGTCGTCGTTCAACACACGAAGCATCCCAAAATGAATGCGTTCGGGATTGTAATATTCGGCAAAACTGAAGCTGAAATGGGAACTCAACCAGCCATGCTCAGCCCGACCGCGACTGTCAGCTGTATGAATTACTTTTTTCATTATTTTGGTTTTATTTTAAAACTAGTACAATTATACATAGGAATTGTTCAACAATTGTGAAAAGAACCATTCTAAACTAACTGTAAACCTGATTTTTGGCCTCTTTTATTTTAGAATAATAAACCGAGATGCTTAACTTTGCACTTCGAAAAAAATGAAATGAAACGTATTCTCATCGGAATTGACGACACGGATAACGCTGAAAGTCGTGGTACAGGATTCAGAGCCAGACAATTGGGAGAACTTTTGTCGGTAAATGGATTAGCGGTGGTGAACGGAATCAGCAGGCACCAGCTTTTTTTCGATCGACGTATTCCCTACACTTCACACAACAGCTCTGCTTGTATCGATTTGTATTCCAGTGAATTAGATAAAGTAATTGAAATTTGTCGGATTTTTCTCCCAGCCGAAAGTGCGGAAGGTTCAGATGCCGGATTGGCGGTCAGATTTTATGATGAAATAAGTGATGAGGTCTGTGATTGGGGTAAACGTGCTAAAATTGAAATACTTACTCAATCGGAGGCGCGCTCTCTTGCCCGAAAAAACGGCGTATATTTGGAAGGTTTCACAGGCACAGAAGATGGCGTAATCGGTTCGATGGCTGCTATTGGATTGCGTAAAGCCGGAAACGACGGGCGTTGTCTGTGGGTGAAAGGAAAAAACATGCGTGAAATGAATGGCGTTTACGCTGTTGGTGAGCTGTTAAAACTGGTAGCTGTTGACTGTGTTACCGACAAGGATTTTAAAGAGATTGATAACGATGTTCAACTATTTGTTGGTGAATGGGCTAAGCCGGTCGTTAGAGACCATAAGCTTATCCTTATTGCTGAAAAAACTCAAAATATAACCGAATATGAATGGCAAGTCGCAACCAAAGATTACATCAAAAGCATTAGCGGTTAACCGCACGTTAATCGAATTGTTGATCCTTACTTTCGCGGGTGCTGCAGCGATTTTACTACGCGCATATCTGCGGATTCCGTTGAATATTCCCGGTCACCATGGCCTCGAAGTGATGGCTATTTTGCTCATCGGACGCAAAATCACGAGAATTCCTTTCGCTGCAAGCGTCTCCACGCTGACGGCAGCAGCCTTCATCTTTTTTCCTGCTCTGGGATTGAAAGATCCGTTTTTACCATTCATTTATCTGTTTATGGGTTTCGTTATCGATCTCGTTTACAATAATTTAAATAAGGTTCGGAATAGTTTTTACTTACTCGGATTGCTTGGCGGCTTTGCTTATATGATGATTCCGCTCAGCCGGTTTCTAATTTATATATTTGCTGGTTATCCTTACGAAAGTTTCCTAAAACAAGGATTTGCAGTTCCGTTTTTCGGCCATTTTGTTTTTGGAGCATTAGGTGGAATGCTGGCATACGGAATCGTGAATTCTACACGTAAAATCAACGTTTAAGCATGTCAATATTCCAACAGATTCATTGTTATTTTCGGCGATATGGGAATGGCCGCATATCGACATTGTCTTTCATCGTTTTGTTAGGATTGATATTATTTTTTGCCTGCAACAAACCTGAGCCCACATTTCCAAATCCTTCTATTTGGCTCGAAACGGCTGATGGCCTTGTCTCGCACGACTCAACATTGTTGTTAGGTGCGAAAGTAAAAATCCGCATTCACGCCAACACAAACAGCGATGTCGCTCTTACACATTTCAATATTACATGCACCTTAGATTCAATTATAACTGCTTTTGATACAGGTATTTACGATAATGAATTTGTTTATTCACTCAATATTTCGAAAGGAATGGCATTGAATGAAAAATTGCAGTTTTATGTCCGCGACCGCATGGGAAGGAAATCGGATACCATTAGTCTGAACCTAAAAAAGGATTCTGCATCGATTTTTGGAGATATTCATTATTTTCCTTCGGTTCATTTGGGCGCACAGAATAATAGCGAAGTAGGTAGTTTTTATTCTTTTAACACGGAACAATCCTATTTCATTCCTGAAGCGTATTTGATTCAAAATGAGATCAATCTGATATATCTTTACGATTTAATTGAAACGGATGCCAATACCATTGCTTCACCGGGTGCCAACGTTGATGCATCGCTTTTTGGTGATGAATTCGGTCTGGCAAACTGGACAATTCGAAACACGACCCGTTTTGAATTAAAAAGCAATTTAGCAGAAACGGATTTCGTTAATTGTCAGAACGACAGCTTGATACTTTCGAACACTTTTGTCTTTTCTTCCGGATACCGAAAGGCGAAAAACCTTGTTCCAGGAATGATTTACGCCTTTGTTACCGAAACCGGTCAACAAGGATTGTTTTTATTGAAGCAGGTGGAAGGACAGGAAAACGGAACGGTTGAATTTGATATTAAAATGCAAGATTGATGAAACAGATCATTATTTCCATTTTACTATTAGTTGTAACATACAATCTTCGATCACAAGAGGGTGACACAAATATTATTGATCTTCAGGAAGTTATTGTAATTGCAACCCGAACTGAAAAGCAATTAATCGATATTCCGGCTCAGGTTGATATGATTAAAGCGGCCGAAATCAAGAGTTTCCCGGTAAGTAATATCGATGATATTTTGAAAACCACCGCTAACGTTCAGGTAAACCGAAGCTGGGGAATTTTCTCAAAAAATGCTGCTGTATCCATGCGTGGTCTCGAAGGCAGCGACCGTGTGCTTGTTCTTATCGATGGCATTCCAAAAAACAGTCTGGTTGGTGGTTCTGTTAACTGGCATAATGTTTTTATTGATAATCTTCAAAAAATAGAAGTTGTAAAGGGCCCTGTTTCAGCACTTTATGGTAATAATGCGATGGGCGGCGTGATTAATATGATTACTAAAATCCCTGAAAAGAAATTGGAAGGCAGCGTGAAAACATTTTATGGAACATACAACACGTATGGTGTTTCTGCCGCAATTTCGGGCAATGAAGTCAAAGACGAAAAAGGCTGTTACTGGAGTTTCAATGGTGTGTATCGTCATGGCGATGGTTATGTTTTTGAAGCACCTGCATATATTGATGAAACAGATGTGCGGACAGCGCTCGACGAAGCCGGCGGAAGTGTGAAAGTAGGTTATCGCTTCAACACGAACAATCACGTTGAACTTTTGGTTGACAATTACAACGAAAAACGTGGCGGTGGAACCAAAGTGTTCACGGAAGAGGGTAGCTATGATAAAGTTTATACAAATAATTTAAGGGCAACCTATTACGCAAAAGCTGGAAAAGCAGAAGTTGTGACTTCCTTATTTTGGTCAAAAGAGGATTATTACAGTCAAAAGGAATCGATGAACGATTTTGCTGAATACCGTTTGATGGATGTTTACAGCAACCGCACCGACAAAGGAATCTCGTCTATTTTGTCGTTACCAGTAATACATAATCAGTTACTTACCGCTGGATTGGATTTCAAATCAGGATCTGCGCATAACCACGAAACCTACCGCACTTCACCTGACGAAATCGTAACTTTGGGAAATATGGAGATTGTTGGTCTGTTTTTACAGGATGAAGCTTCTTTTTTACAAAACAAAATGAAAGCAATTGTGGGCTTGCGCCTTGATGCAGCCAACTTTCACGATGGTGCGCAAACGATCACTAATCCAACCAAAGCGACAGGATTTACCGAAAGTTTTCATGAAGATTTCAGTTCAAATAATTGGCTTGCTTTCAGTCCGAAAGCATCATTACAATATAAACTCAGACCAAATGATGCAGTTTACATCTCGGTTGGCGTTGGTTTTAAACCTCCCAAACTGAAAGAATTGTGTCAGTCAGGTAAAATAAACAAAGGATTTCGTCTGGCGAATCCAAACCTGAAACCTGAATATCTGACCAATTATGAAATGGGTTACACCCACGTTTGGGAGAAGAAATGGACGCTTACAACAGCCGTTTATTATTCATTTGGACACGATTTTCAGTATTCAGTAAGCACCGGCGATTCGGTGGATACCGGCGGAGATGCCTTAAAACCAGTTTTAATTGCCGACAATATTGGTAAGGTTGAAATCGGCGGCATCGAACTCAGCTCGAGTTATTTACTGAATGATCAACTTTCATTTCAGTTGAGTTATTCTTACAATCACTCCATTATTACAGAATATAAATCTTCGCTGGTTGACGTAACCATTGATCTTGCCGGCAAAGAAATGGCTGAAGTCTCGCCCAATCTTTTTTATGCAGGTATGACGTGGAAGAATCGTTTTTTCGAAATGAATCTGAACGGTAATTATGTGGACAGCCAATGGTACGACCCGGAAAATACCATTTTAATTGATGACTATTTTATATTGAATGCCAAGGTTTCGAAGGCTTTTTATAAACACTATTATTTAGCCATTGAGGCGCAAAATTTGTTAGATAATCAATTTGTTGATAGAAAAGGACAAGTCTCTCCCGGGAGATTTATGACAGCAATATTTATGTATAATTTTTAAAAAAAACCAAATTATGAAAAGAACAATTACTTTATTTATGGGCTTATTTCTTAGTGCTTTTGCATTCGGCCAGACAGATGTTTTACTTGAAAGATGGACTTTCGCCAATGACAATTTAACCGACACTCTGGTAGAATATGCAAGCGATTTAAATCTCGAAGCAACCATGGGAACCATGGGCGGCACTTCTGCAATCAGCATGAAAAACGGAGCGAGCACCATGGCTGCGCAGGCACAAGGCTGGGACAATGGCATGAATAACAAAGCTTGGCGGATTGTTTTGAATTCTACCGGCTATGAGAATATCAAACTAAGCTCTAAGCAGCAATCCGGTGGCAGCGATGCTGGCCCAAGAGACTTCAAAGTGCAGGTAAAAATTGGCGATGCAGGAACCTGGACAGATATTTCTGCCGGAAATTATGAGGTTGCAAACGACTGGACCACAGGTGCTTTGACCAATAAACAATTACCCGCAATTTGCAATAACCAGCCTTTGGTTTATATTCGTTGGGTGTTGCGTTCAAACTTCGATATCAATGGAAATACTTTGACATCGCTTGGCAAAACCAAAATTGATGATATCCTCGTAACGGGAGATGTTGCCACCGGAATTAGCGAAATATCGCCCGATATAGCGCGTGTTTACCCAAATCCAAGTGTGGGCAATCTGCATATTGAATCTAAAAACCTTATTCAACGCTTAGAAATATTGAATAATAATGGAATGAAAGTATCTGAAATTCAGGTTAATAACTTTAATTGCTTATTGCAAACAGAGCTTTCAGCCGGTTTGTACAATTTGGTGATTTATTTTGATGATCAACATTTACCTGTTTGTAAAAGGATTGTGATCGAGTGATTTTTTAATGAATGTTAGGGCAGAACGCACGTTAACAGTGGGATTCGGTCGTGATAAAATCACGAATTCTCTGGAAGATAATTGTATGTTGGTTCCGAGATTTACTTCAGATTGATCCATGGAATTTATCCAGACAGTATTCTGAATGTCAGTGGATAAACTGTATGTTACGTCATTCTGCCTGCAATTTACGATTACAAACAATTCTTCTCCGAGATATTCTCTTGAAAATGCCGAAACATCAGCTGTAGAATAATCCGTAACTGTTCCCCTGTGGGCGGCCAACGAATTCGAATAAATATGCAAGATCTTCTGATACGAAGTAAGCATCCCGGAATGTGCGTTCCAGTCGATTGTTGAATTGCTGAAAAATGGTACTGTTGCGATCCGGCCAACTTCTTGTCCGGTATATAGCAGAGGAACTCCTCCCATGAAAACTGTAACCACCGATGCAGCCAAAGCACCTTGTTCACCATCAAAAAGTGTCATTGGAGTTGCATCCCACGCCGATTCATCATGATTGGTTGTAAATCGCAATGTTTGCTTTCCTGAGGGAACGGAAGAATACTCTGTTTCGTGTGTATCGTACAGTTTGCTTGCAGTTTGACCATCGAATACCGATTTTACTGCGCCATAAAAGCTCCAGCTGAAATGCAAATCGAATCCCGCATTAAAGTGGTCACCGCGGTCACCTTCGGCAAGCATAACTAACTTTCTGTTAGGAATTGCCCGCAAAGTATCCATAGCCTGTTTCCAGAAAGAATAGGGGACACCATCAGCATAATCACAACGGAAACCATCGGTATTTGCTTCAAGAACCCAAAACTTCATAGCATCAATCATCGAGTCCTTCATTATGGTATTGCTGTAATTTAAATCAGCAACATCCATCCAATTCGTTCCGGGTGGATGCACTATGTTTCCTGACCCATCCTGGGAATACCAGCTTTTGTTCGATATCCATGGATTGTCCCATGAAGTATGGTTGGCCACCCAGTCGAGTATAACAGCCATCCCTTGAGCATGTGCTGCGTCGGTGAGTTCACGAAGGTCAGTCAGTGTGCCATATTCGGACCCAACAGCCTTAAAATCCTTGATACAATAGGGCGAGTTAACCGAATTTACTTCACCATCGGGATAGATAGGCATCAGCCAGATAACATTCACTCCTAATGATTTCAGATGAGAGATTTTATTAATCACACCTCTCAAATTGCCTGTTGAACTAAATGCCCTTAGATTGACTTCATACATAATGATGTCTTCGGTTGCCGGTAAATCAGCAAACGGAGTTCCATATTGTTGATAGCCGGTTGTCACCACAGGTTTAACCGTTGTATCGTTGTCTTTTTTGCAGGAAACGAAACTGAGAGAGAAAATGGTAAAAACTAAATACAAGAAATAGAATAATTTGTGTTTCATTATAATTTGAGGTATCTAAATATTTAAAGATGAATGGATAAGCAAGATTACGATTTATACTAATTGAGAATGATATTTTATAGATGTTTTTAGGAATAATTGTTCCAAACGCGCGGTCAATGCTATTAAGTTAAGGATTTTGAATCTGAAATGTTTTTACTGCAAAGTCCGCTGAGGAGTCGCAGAGAGCCACAGAGTTCTTATTCTACGACCTTCTTTGCGAAACTTTGCGCAAACCTTTGCGTCTCTCTGCGGTTAATTTTTATGATATTTTCTGTTAACTTAATGACAATGAACTCGCGCAAGGGGAAATGTTTTGATTGTTTGGTCGACTTCGACTCCGCTCAGTCTGACAAAATACTCCGCTCAGATTCTATTATTTTGCAAAACATGCTTGTCATAAAACAAAAAAAGGAAGAATTTCTCAATCCTTCCTTTTAATAATCACTTTATAATCAGATTAGTAGCGTTTCTTCCGGTCAGGACGATCACCATAATTTGATTTGGGTTTATCTGAGCGATCTTTATAAGCCGGTTTCGGTTTGTCTGAACGGAAACCTGTTTTTGGTCTTTCTGAGCGTTCATTATTTTCCGAAATCAGTTTATTGGTGCGTTCCTTGTAGTCCGATGTAGGTTTATCAGTACGATGAATAGCAGGACGTTCCCTACGATCTGAATGTGAATCACTTGAATAACTCGATTTATTACGTGGCTTGGCTGAAGAATGTTCTGCTTCACGTTCGCCTGCAATTTCAATGCGGATTCCATTTGGATTCATGCGTGAATTTGCAAAAGAATCCATCACCATGGCAACCGATTTGGCGTCAATATCGATAAACGAATAGGCATCACTGATATCAATTCGGCCGATATTTACATCGCGTGTACGGGTGATTTCGTTGATGATACCGATTAGGTTTGGAGGTGTATTTATATCGTCTTTACGTCCCACGCTCATAAACATACGCTGAAATCCGGCACTGCCACGGCTAGCACGGTCGCCATCGCGGAAGCGTTCGCCACGTTCAGGTTTTTCGCCACGACCAAAATTGTCGTTTCCGCGTGCAGGTCTGTCACCTCTGTCAGGCCTGTCACCTCTTTCGCCACGACCGCGATCGCGGTCACGACCAAACGAACGTTCGGCGAAATCATCACGGCTGCGTGATTCGTCCACATTCAAATCCTGTGCGTCTTTGTAGTATTCCAGGAAACTGTTAAACTCCAATGAAACAAAGCGTTTAATTACTTCTTCACGATCGAGATATTCCAGTTTACGGAAAATAACAGGCAAAAATGAGTCGATTTCTTCGTGGTTAACAACCACTTTTTCCATACGATCGATCTGGTTAAACAATTGTCTTTCACAGACTTGTACTCCAGTCGGAATTTTAGCCTTGGCAAATTCGCGTCCAACCGATTTCTCGATCATCTTGATTTTGCCTTTTTCCTTCATATTGATGATACTCACGCAAATACCGCTTTTGTCGGCACGACCTGTACGACCACTACGATGGATATAGGTTTCCTGTTCGTCGGGAAGATTGTAATTGATTACGTGTGTGAGGTCGGTAACGTCGAGACCGCGGGCTGCAACGTCGGTAGCAACAAGCATCTGCAAGTTGCGTACACGGAAACGGTTCATCACATGGTCGCGTTGCGACTGTGAAAGATCGCCATGCAAAGCATCGGCATTGTAGCCATCGCGGATCAATGAATCAGCAATCTCCTGTGTTTCGCGGCGGGTGCGGCAAAACACGATAGCATAGATATTTGGATTGTAATCGGCAATACGTTTCAGGGCCAGGTAACGGTCTTTGGCATGAACCAGATAATAGATGTGTTTCACATTGGCTGTACCGGTATTGCGGTCGCCAACGGTTATAATGACCGGTTTCGTCATGTATTTATTCAGGATGCGTTCAACCTGACTAGGCATGGTTGCCGAAAACAACAGCGTGTGTTTTTCTTTCGGCATCTCTTTGAGGATGGTATCCACTTCTTCCTGAAAGCCCATATCGAGCATTTCGTCGGCTTCGTCGAGTACGGCCCATTTCACATGGCTGAAATCGGTTTTACCGCGACGGATCATATCGTTCATACGACCAGGCGTAGCAACAACAATCTGTGGGTTATCATACAATTGTTTCATTTGTACTTCGATGCTGGCGCCGCCATACACAGGTACAATTTTTATTTTGGGCATGAAAGCCGCAAAATTGGTCAAATCTTTGGTAATCTGTAAGCAAAGTTCGCGTGTCGGACAAAGGATAACTGCCTGTGTCTGACGTAGATTAGGATCGATATGTTGAAGTACTGGCAAACCGAATGCAGCCGTTTTACCGGTTCCGGTTTGTGCCAATCCGACTAAATCGGTTGGCTTTTCTAATAAAAGTGGGATGACAGCTGCTTGAACCGGCATTGGCTCTTTGAATCCGAGAGCCTCTACAGCCTTCTGTAGGTCAGGATTCAGGCCAATTTCTTGAAAATTAGGCATATTTTGTATTAAATTGAGCGGCAAAAGTAGTCAATTTTCCTGTACAATGGCA